>JAJTBL010000396.1 GCA_021286925.1 Spirochaetia bacterium
CGCTCTGGGGCGAAAAAGCCCTGGAGCTCATGAAAAATGGCCTGGCAACGGATGGCGAATACTCAGTTGTAGAAAAGCAGAAAGAATTGCGGACAGCCGAGCTGCGAACGGCAACCCAGCGCGTCAATCTCTTTGAAAAAGTAAAAATACCCGAGACCCTGGCCGATATCAAGCGCATCAGCATTTATCTCGGCGATCAGCAGACAGCCCAGGTTGTACGCGGCAAGATTGCGAAGAACAAAGTTGGAGGCCGAGAATGATTGCCCCGATGAAACGCTTTACCATCGTTGTCACCAGTCATGACATCGATTCGGCCCCTATTTATCTGCGCAAACTCGGTATCGCGCACATTGAGCCGCTTATTGGGACCGGTCAGCACTACCTGAACCTCGAACAGCGAAAAAAAGACGCGGAGCTGGCGCAGATAATTCTGTCCTCATATCGGAATAAAAAAGATGTATCGTCGGTGCAGTCCACGCTTTCAGCTGAAGCTCTTATAGTCCGGACAATTGAAGCAAATTCCTATATAACGAGTTCGCAGGACAGCATTGCGGATGCTGAAAAAGAATTTGAAAGAATCCGAAGCTGGGGTAATTTCTCATTGGAACTTTTCTCCAATCTGAAATTGCAAGGCATCCAGTTCAGGCTTTATGAAGGCCTTGAAAAAAATCTTGCGGAGATTCCTGCATCCGTCGATTATATCAGACTCGCAGCACCCAAAGGCAAGGTTCGGATTGCGGTTATCAGCGCTGAAGAAATACCTTCAAGTTTTGTGGAATTTCGAATTCCCTCTGAAACGTCGAACGACTTGCGAAACCGGATAGCCAGTGAAAGAGAAAAAACCAAGCAAGTACAGGCGGAGCTGACAGAGCTTTCAAAAAGCATTGAAATGGTTGAGAAGGAAATCCAACGTATCGATGCCGAAATCAAAATAGAAACACTGCGTTCCGGCATGCCCCGTGACGAAGAACTCGCTTATTTTTCAGGTTATGTGCCAGCCCGGGAAGCAGAAAAGCTCAAAAAAGAAGCGAAAAAGCAGAGATGGGCGCTGCTTATTGATGATCCTTCTGATGAAGAAACACCGCCAACCAAAATTGAAAACCCGCCAGCTGTCAGCATCATTCAGCCAGTTTTTGATTTTCTCGGGACTGTCCCAAATTATCGAGAATATGATATCAGCGCATATTTTCTTGTCTTCTTCTCTCTCTTTTTCGCAATGATCTTCGGCGACGGCGGTTATGGCGTGCTCCTTTTGGCAGGTTCGCTGTATATGTTTGCAAAATCAAAAAAACAAAAGGCTCCGATTGGCGAATTCAACAAACTGCTCTTTGTCTTGTCGCTGGTCACCATCATCTGGGGATTTGCAACCGCAACATGGTTTGCCATTCCATATACCAGCCTGCCTCCATTACTTCAAAAGCTTTCAATACCGGCGATCAGCAGCAATAATCCTGATGCAGATACAAATATCAAAATTTTCTGTTTTATACTCGGCATGATTCAGCTCTCTATCGCGCATTTGAAAAATATCAGG
>JAJTBL010000397.1 GCA_021286925.1 Spirochaetia bacterium
TGATGCAATTTTTACGCCAAGGGTCGCTGTTGAATTTTAAAAAGCCGCAAAGGCACCACCAGCACCGGCTTCATCAAATTCAGGGCAAATATACTTCATTTTCTCCGCACTGGCGGAAATGAAGCGCTTCATGCATGCAATCTTCGGTAATGATTTCCTTATCATCAAGATCCGCGATGGTTCTGGCGATTTTCAGAATTGCATGGCATGAACGGACTGAAATGCCAAGGATTTCGATTTTTTCAGAAAAAAGTTTTTCAGCACCCGTATCCAATCTGCAATATTCCGAAAGCACGCCAGCCGGCAGTTTTGCATTTGGAAGATATTGGCTTCCTGCTCTATTTCTGGCTTTTTGCTTTTCTATCGCCTGCAGAACCGAACTGCGCAAAGCCGTTTGATTTGCCTTAGTGTCGTTCATGATGTTTTCGATGCGGGGGACAGCCACCGGAATCCTGAGATCGATTCGATCCATCAACGGGCCGCCTAGCTTTTTCCAATAACGCTGGATTTCCAGCGGCGAACAGACGCAGGTTTTCTGCGGATTACCAAGATTGCCGCAGGGGCATGGATTGGCCGCGAGCAAAAGCTGAAAGTCCGAAGGATATGACATTGTCCTTCCAGCCCGGGACAATATGACAACGCCGTTTTCGATAGGTTCCCGAAGCGCCTGCAGTACATCGTGCCGGAATTCTGTTGTTTCATCGAGAAAAAGAACACCGTTATGCGCCAGACTGATTTCGCCGGGACGAACCGGCCTGCCGCCTCCGATCATGCCTTCCAGACTGGCGGAATGATGCGGTGATCGGAGCGGCGGACGCTTCATCTCTGGCAGGGAATCCACGCTATAACCGTATAATGAGCGGATAGAAAGCGCTTCCAGCGCCTGCTGTTTTGAAAGGTCCGGGAGCAAGGAAGGAAAGCGCAGTGCCGCCATGGTTTTCCCGGTGCCCGGCGGTCCGAACAGCAAGGCGTTATGCCTTCCTGCCGCGGCGATCTGCAAAGCTCGCAGCAGCGGTTCATTGCCCAGGTAATCGGAGTAGTCCAAGTACAGGCGATGTTCCCGTTCATTGCCCGCTTTTGTGGTGGAATACCCATGGTCCCATTCCAGAAACCGCCGCTGTTCGGATTTCGGCAAATCCATGAAAGATTGGTTTTCGTGAATCATCCAGAGGATGTCAGGCAGCAGCGACAAGTGATTGATGGGATATACTTCCGAGAGGTCCTGCTGGCTGGCTTCTGTGAAATTCCCTGCTGGAACGAGACAACGGCGGATTCCATGGCTCGCGGCGCAGGCTAAAGCGGGGAGAATGCCCCGAACCGGTAAAACACTGCCATCAAGATTCAGTTCACCAAGGACGAGTATCCGATTGCCGCACTCCGGCACTTTTCCTGACAAAGCAAGTATTTTGAGAGCAATGGGAAGGTCGTAGGAGGAGCCCTCCTTGGGGATGTCAGCGGGAGAGAGGTTAATGAGTATTCTGTCCTGGGGAAATTCAAAACCGGAATTTCTGATTGCGGC
>JAJTBL010000039.1 GCA_021286925.1 Spirochaetia bacterium
CGGATCGCCCGTATGAGGAATCTCGATGTACTTTGACCAGTAGCTGTCGTCGCCCATCGGCTTGCCTTCCACCGCCATGCCAAGATCCTGCCGCCGTTCCGCAATAAGGATAATGTCCGCCCCTCTGATTTTGTGGGTATGGATCTGGCTTATGGTAATTCTGACATCGCGGTCTTCAGGCGGGCAGATAAAGACGAGCGGATAGCTTTTAAAGAGCTGTTCCAGGAGCTGGGGCTTTTTCTTCAGCAGGGCATGCGCTTCGTCCGCAATCAAAACAGGCTCTTTCTGCAAAAGCTCCCGGTACGCGTCCAGGGCTGATTCGATATCGGACAGCGAGAAGAGGGTGTTTCGGCCCAGAATAGTGTTGGGTCCGTGTTTGAATTCGGCAGCGTCGTAACCTTCCGTGTGGTTGAGGACGACTTCCCGGATTTTCAGCGCACCCTCGCGGGCCAGCCCAATCAGCCCCGTCCCCAGAATATGCACGGATGGCCGCTGGAAGAGCCGCAATGCCGCGGTTTCGATGTCGCCGATCGTCGTTTCCATGGTCTCGCTCATGAGATTTCTGGCGGCTATGATGCGTTCTCTGACTTCCTTTTCCGATTGTACGAGGCTGGCAGCGCAGAGATAGAGGATGGCCAGCTGGTTCATGAAGGATTTTGTGGCGGCTACTGCTATTTCGGGACCGCAGAGTATCGGCAGGTAGAAATCCGTCAATTCCTGCGGAATTCGGCTGTTTTCATTGTTGACGAGGCAGGCGCGGCGGATTCCCGGAGCCCTTTCTTTGACGTCCTGGAAAATGTCCACCAAATCTTTGGTTTCGCCAGACTGCGTGATGCCGAGTATCAAATCTTCATTTTTCAGGCAGGAAAAATACATCGAACGGAAGATGCCCGGATTGCAGGGATAGATGGGCAGGTGCGCGATGCCGTTGAAAAAATAGGCTGCTGTCAGCGCCGCGTGGTACGAAGTGCCCGAGGCGACAAAATAGATTCTGCCGCCGGAATTGTTCGTCTCCAGCAGGGCTGTCTTGAATTCATTCAGATATCGAAGGACTGCCCGCCGTTTTCTCCAGACGAATATCGAGTCCATGAGGGCAAGGTCGCCTGAAAAATTCGGAGCCAGGTGGGAAAGCTCGGCCAGCAGTTCCGCTTCATCGCTGACAAATCGTTCGCCGGGCTTTCCAGCGGCTGTGCCCGAAGGCGATGAAACCTGCAATGTTACCTGGATTTTCGCCTTTATCTCCGCCCATTCCGGGCTTGCAAAAATCGCTTCGAGCGCGGGTTTTAAAACGCCTTCGCCGAATTTTTCCGCCAGCGCAGCCACGGAATCGGCGATCTGCTTGCATTCGTTCTTCTTATCTTCAAAAACAGCGGTCAACGCTTCCTGGCTTGTGTCTCGGAAATAATAACGAAGTATGTTTTCCATGTTGGCGGGACTTCCCAGGATTTCCTGCTCCATGTAGTGTTTATAGCGGGGGTTGAGCTGGGTATCCTTGACGGAGAGCTTGGAGCGCTTGAGCCGCGGACGGGAGAAGGTCGGAGCGCCTTTCAAATTGAACACAAGGTAGGTGGATTCAGTAAACCAGAGGCCCTCGCCTTCGGCAAGAGGGATCAGTGCCCGCGTTTTTGAAAGCACCGAGGTCAGGTCGGAAGAAACGACAATGAAGTCGCCGTGAGAATCCGTCCCCATCCCTGCGTACAGAGAGGAACCTGATTTTATTGCGAAAATGCCGGGAATCGTCGGGTCTGCTACCGCGGCTGCGTAGGAACCTTCCGCCAGTGCCTCAGCCTTGCGGATCGCGTCCACCATTCTGAGCACCGCGTCGGGCACCCCCTCCTGCAGTCCCGAGGCGGCGTACGCCTGGCGCATTCCGGACAGTTCCGCACTGGAAAGCAGGGCGTTGGCGGCATAATGCTCTTCCACCAGATGAACGATGATTTCGCCGTCATTATCGGAAATGACCGCATGCCCCCGCGAAGCCAGCCAGTTTTTCAGGCTGTCGGTATTTGAAATATTGCCGTTGTGGGCGCCGACCATCTCTACCTTGCACTGGACGTGGTGCGGCTGGCTGTTGATGTCTGTAACCGCTCCGTAGGTGGCCCAGCGCACCTGCCCGATAAATCGCTGTCCGGGAAATGAGGATATCCCCAGCGCCGGGCAGACTTTTGACGGAGCTCCCACCTTTTTTCGCAGGACAATCTTCTTTTTTGCGTCAATAAAGCTCGCGCCGGTTGAATCATAGCCTCGGTATTCGAGGCGGCGGAGCAAGGCTTCAGCTTCCTTGCCCATATCGTGATTTTCTTCTTTATATATCAGTGAAACGATTCCGCACATTTTCCCTCCTCTTTATTCGTCAAGCGGCTGACATCGCACTGCTCCGGACAGCAAAGCCAGCTGTTTTGAGAGCATCAAGTATACCACGGCTTTCTCAAACCGTGCAAATTTGTTATGCTCCAGTGGTATGACATCAGCACAGCCTCTCCAGCCTCATGAAATAACGCACACGGTACGCGGTTTTGATTGCGGCTACGGCGGGCCTTTCAGACCGCTTTCTCTCGCCAATTATTTTCAGGAATCAGCGGGAACTCATGCGAGCGTTCTGGGTATCGGAATGCGCGATATGTTTGCCAACGGCCGAACCTGGATGCTGTCCCGCATCGATATCAAGATTGAAAAACTCCCGGCCGAGGGTGATTCGGTCACGGTCAGAACTTGGCCGGCCGGCACCGACCGTCTTTTCGCGCTCCGCTATCTCGAATTGCTGGACAGCCAGGGCAGGAGAATGGCAGGCGCTCTCTATCAATACCTCATCGTCGATATCGAAAAAAGGCGGCCGCTCCGCCCGGAAAGAATTCTATCGCCCGATATGGTCTGCAACCTCCCGCCGCCGTACCCGGATCTGTCGCCGGGGCTGCCGGATTTTCCAGAATTCGACCTGCTGGAACATGAGCAAAGTTCCGAAACTTTTATTCAGAGCTTTCAGATTACTGCGGGCACCCGCCACATCGATTATAACGGGCATGTGAATAACGGGCATATCATCGATTGGCTGTGTGACGCGGTGCCGCTGGAAAAAAGAGGAACTGGAAGGCTCTCGCGGCTCAAGGTGGATTTTTTAAATGAAATCAAACGCGGCCAGCCAGTTACGGTGCGCTGGGCTGAGCGCTCGGGGTTTTATAGCGTTTTAACCGCCGATGGTGTTGTTTTTGCCAAAGCCTATACCGAATGGCAATAGCTAAGAGGCCGGGCATGGTTGACCGGCGCTGCAGGCTATATTAAATTTTCATGATACTGAGGCTTTTTAAGGCTTCAATTGATTCTGCTGGAATGAAATGATGCAAAGGGGGCAACAATGTCAGTAATTCGCCAGGCTAAAGTACCCAGCGATATCGAAATCGCGCAGTCAGCCGATGTGAGACCGATTTCCGAGATCGCCGCTCGATATGGCATTGACGAGAGCTATCTCGAACACTACGGCAGTGACAAGGCCAAGGTTCGGCTCGAGTTTCTCTCAGGACCAGGCGCGAAGGGAAAGCGGGCGAAATACATCGACGTGACTGCCATTACGCCGACGCCGCTGGGCGAGGGCAAGACGACAACGACGGTCGGACTCGCGCAGGGGCTGGGATTTATCGGCAAAAAAGCGATCGCGACGATTCGCCAGCCTTCCATGGGGCCGACTTTTGGGATAAAAGGCGGGGCGGCTGGCGGCGGCTACAGTCAGATTGTTCCGATGGCTGACTTCAATCTGCACCTGACCGGCGATATCCACGCGGTTTCCGCTGCCCATAACCTGTGCGCCGCCGCGCTTGATGCACGGCTTTACCACGAAGGCCGCTGGTCGGATGCGTATTTTGAAAAACTCGGCCTCAAAAAGCTGAATATCGATCCCTACTCCATCCTCTGGAGAAGGGTTCTGGACATGAATGACCGGACTTTGCGGAAAATCATGGTCGGCATGGGCGGGCTGGAAAATGGCCCGCTGCGGGAAACTGGTTTCGATATTTCAGTTGCGAGCGAAGTCATGGCGATTCTCGCGCTTTCGACCAGCCTCGAAGACTTGCGGGCCCGGCTCGGACGGATTGTTGTCGCCTTGGACAAGTCCGGAAAAGCGATTACGACGGAGGATTTGAAGGTGGCGGGCGCCATGACTATTCTCATGAAGGACGCGCTCAAGCCGAATATTCTGCAAACCCTCGAAGAACAACTCGCTTTTGTGCATGCGGGACCTTTCGCAAACATAGCCCACGGCAATTCGTCCATACTTGCCGACAATATCGCTGTTCAGGTGGCTGATTATGTGGTCACCGAATCAGGTTTCGGCGCTGATATGGGGTTTGAAAAATTTGTGGATATCAAATGCCGTTCATCAGGCATCATGCCGGATGCTGTGGTGATTGTCGCGACCGTGCGGGCGCTGAAAATGCACGGAGGCGGCCCGAAGGTGACGCCGGGGAAACCCCTTGCTACCGCATACACCCAGGAAAATACCGAGCTTTTGAAAAAGGGTGTCGCGAATCTCGAGGCGCATCTGGCGATAATTCGAAAATTCGGCTTGCCCGCCGTTGTCGCGATTAACGCCTTCCCGACGGACACGGAAGCCGAGCATCAGATTATCAGAGAGGCTGCTTTGCGTGCCGGCGCTGTCGATGCGGTTGTGGCGCGCAACTGGGCGCTGGGCGGAGAAGGTGCGGCGGATCTTGCCCGCGCGGTGGAAAAGGCTGCCAATCAGCCCTCGGAACCGCGGTTTCTGTATCCGCTTGAGCTGTCGGTCAAGGAAAAAATCGAAACCATCGCGACGGAAGTCTACGGAGCCGCTGAAGTAACGTACACTCCGGAAGCCTTGGATGCAATAGAAACCTTCAGTTCTCTGGGATATTCAAGCTTGCCGATCTGCATGGCCAAGACCCAGTATTCATTGTCGCACGACCCTGCATTGAAGGGTGCGCCGAAAGGCTTTGTCTTCCCGGTCAAGGATGTGCGTCTCGCAGCCGGTGCAGGCTTTATCTATCCGCTTTCCGGCGAAATCACGACTATGCCCGGTCTGCCCTCCGTGCCCGGCTATATGGGGATGGATATCGATACTGCGACGGGAAAAATCACGGGGCTGTCATGATTCCTGAAAAAGTCAAAGCAATTCTTGATGCGCACGGGCTTGCGGCTTTGGAATTTGAAGACGGTTCGACGCCGACCGCTGAAATGGCGGCGGCCCGAATCGGGGTGCAGGTTGGCCAGATCGCGAAGAGTCTGCTTTTCAAAGGGGCTTCCGGCAAAGCGGTGATGATTGTCTGTGCTGGAGATCGAAAAATTTCCTCGAGCAAGATGAAACAGCTGTGCGGAGAAAAAATGTCCATGACGACCAGTGATGAAACCTTCGCCCTGACAGGTTTCCGACCGGGCGGGGTTTGCCCCTTTGGAACGGAGGGTATTCCTGTCTATCTTGATGCAAGCCTGCAAGCCTGGGATGTCATCTATCCGGCGGCTGGCACCAACTCCACAGGGGTTCCGACCAGCTTTGAACAGCTGCGTTCTATCACCGGGGCACAGCTTTGTGATGTCTGTTCATGAAAAGAAAAGGCGGCAGAGGCTGTGATGCCAAAGCCGCCTTTTTTGTTGAAAGTCTGAAGCTTCAGAGCGCGGCTTTTGCCGCAGCAAGGGCGCTTTCATAGTCCGGTTCCTGAGCGATTTCCGGAACCTGCTGGGTATAAATCACAGTATTCTGCGCGTCGAGCACGACAACAGCCCGCGAGAGTAAACCAGCCAGCGGTCCGGTCGTCATTTCAACACCGTAGGTTTTGCCGAATTCCCTGTCGCGCAGTTCGGAAAGTGTCACAACCTTATCAATTCCTTCAGCTTCGCAGAAGCGCTTTTGGGCAAAGGGCAGGTCCCTGCTGATAGTCAGGATGACTACCTTCCCGAGCGCGGCGGCAGCCTTGTTGAAAGCCCGCGCGCTTGCGGCGCATACGCCGGTATCGAGGCTGGGAACAATGTTGAGAATTTTCACGTGCCCTGCAAAGTCGGCAAGGCTGACATCCTTGAGATCGCTTCCGGTGAGGCGGAATTCAGGGGCTTTGCTTCCTTTTGCAGGAAGTGTACCAATTGTCTGTACTGGGTTACCTTTGAATGTGATAGTGGCCATTTTTTCTCCTCTGCCGGTAAACCGGCAATTTCACTCCATTTTATCTTTATAAAATATGGAATGCTGCGCGCAACGGCAAGGGCGGCAAAATAAGAACAACCGCGCAAAAGTGCGGAAAGAAAGCGGGAACAAAGGCGGTAGCGGCAAACTTAGCAGGGAAACTGTTCATGCTGTGTTGTGTCGATCCTTTACTGGAGCTTTCTGATTCTGACTTCGATTTCAGGATTCGCCGCAAGAAGCTTCTGAAGTGCGGTCGTATCCGTCGAGCCGAAATGATAAGGATACAGGATTTTGGGATGTATGGTGCGTGCTGCGCTGGCAGCTTGCTCCGGTGTCATGGTATAGGGCTGATTCATGGGCAAAAAAGCAATATCTACAGGCCCAAGAGCCACCATTTCGGGAATAGGCTCGGTGTCGCCCGCAATATAGATATGGAGCGCATCACTCCCGCTGCCCGCAGTGACGATATACCCATTATCCTTTCTGTCTTTGGGATGATAGGCGGTCCGCCCCGGCGTCACATTGTACGCGGGTACCGCCGTTACTCGCACACCTGCCGCTTCTAGAGCCTGGCTGTGTCCAAGCGTCTCGCCTTTGCCGAGTTTTTGCCGCGACGCCTCTGGCAAAACAATACGGGTGCCGTCTTTACCGAGCGCCGCAATCGCCTTTGCGTCAAGATGGTCGCTGTGCACATGGGTGACAAGAATGAGGTCGGCCTTGGGGTATTTTGAGAAATTTGCGTATTGGCACACCGGATCCACATAGATGTATGAGCCATTATACACAATAACAATCGAGCCATGTCCCAGAAAAGCGATCTCCAGGTATCCTTTTCCGGTATTGAAGCGATCTGAAGATTTACCTTCCGGCCAGCTTTGCGCAAAGCCTGGAGACACTGAAAGCGCGCAGACGATGGCCAGCGGAACAGCAAGTTTTGCCATGACGCACCTCCTTATGTTGAGAGTAACGCCAGCAGCAATCCAAAGTCAACAAAAACCATGAGGGGGGATGAGCTGGGTTTGATTGACTTTTCTAGTGCTTACCGGTAATTTTAAGCCTTATGAACACGATTGTTACGGGACTTTTCAACGATGGATATGTTCCCATTATGGATGGGGTCACCATAACGGTTAAGAATTACGCTTTCTGGCTCGATAAATTGCTTGGGCCGACCTATGTTGTCACCCCATTTGTTCCCAATCATAAGGATGAAGAACCATTTCCAGTTATCCGCTTTCTTTCGTTTCCGACAATAGTCAGGCCTCCGTATCGAATTGGCCTTCCTGATCTCGATATTCGTCTCCAATTCCTTTTAAAAAACCGTGATTTCAATATAGTCCACGCCCATTCCCCTTTTGCGGCTGGTTTGCTCGCTAGGAAAGTCGCCCGCGAAAAAGGGATTCCCATCATAGCTACCTTCCATTCAAAATACCGTGATGATCTCCAGCGCGCGATAGGCATCAAGCCCATTGTTGATGACCAGGTCAAGCGCATCATCGATTTTTATTACAGCGTTGATCATGTCTGGGTTCCGCAGGAATCAGTTGCGATTACTTTGCGCGAATATGGCTATAAGGGACCCTACGAGGTTGTAGAAAACGGCATCGATATGAAACCTCCTGCCGATATTACTCCATTCAGGAACCGCGGAGCCGAATACCTCGGCTTCCCGGAAGGCGTGCCGGTCGGTCTCTATGTCGGACAGCATATTCTCGAGAAAAACCTGGAGTTCCTGGTTCGGTCGCTGCCGGCAGTGATGACCGCCATCCCTGATTTTAAAATGGTTTTTGTCGGGAAAGGCTATGCCAAAGCTCAGCTCAAAGACCTTGCCCGGGATTTGAAGATCGATAATCGTATTATTTTCCACGATGTCATCTATGACCGCGAACTGCTTCAATCTATCTATGCACGGGCCGACCTGTTCCTGTTCCCCTCGCTGTATGACAACGCACCGCTTGTCGTTCGGGAGGCTGCGGCCTTCAAAACTCCCGCAGTGCTTATCAAAGGAGCTACTGCGGCAGAAGTAATCCATGACGGCAAGAATGGATATCTTTCCGAGAATTCTTTGGACGCATTCTCAGCCCGGGTGGTTGAAGCGCTCCGTGACGAGACTGGCCGGCTTCAGGTGGCCGATGAAGCCCAGAAAACGCTCTGCCGGACTTGGGAAAATGTCGTTCAAGAGGTGAAAAACCGTTATCTGGATATTCTTGCGCGCTGGGCTTGAGCAGCTTGCCTTGTTCACATCTCATATGGAAATAATAGGCTCTGTTTATCTTCGAGCCGCTTCCGGATCGTCGAGGCGATGGCCTGGAAAGCTGAGCTGTCTTCAACGAAATCGAAGCGGTCCCCCGGGATGGTCAGCACCGGCGCCAGTGTGAAGTTCTGAATCCATTCCTCGTACAAATTGTTCAGTCCTTTCAGATAGCTGTCAGGAATGCTGGCTTCAAAATCCCGCCCGCGTTTGGAAATCCGCGCCTTGAGCGTCGGAACTGAAGCTCGGATGTAGATGACCAGATCCGGCGGCGGCAGAATGCCTGAAATCGTTTTGTACAGCTCGTGGTAGCTGTTCCACTCTTGATCCGACATTGCGCCTTGAAGATAGAGATTCCGCGCAAAAACCTCGGCATCTTCATAGATAGAACGATCCTGGACAACTGCCCGCGGGTCGAGCGACAGCTCCCGATGCGCCTTGGTCCTGCTGGTTAAAAAGAAAATCTGGGAATGAAAGGCCCACCGTTTCATGTCCGCGTAAAAATCCTTCAGAAAGGGATTTTCAAGAACAGGCTCGAAATAGGGCACAAAATCGAGTTTTTTCGCAAGAAGACCGACTAGCGTCGATTTCCCGGCTCCAATATTTCCCGCCAGCACGAGGTATTTTTTCATGTTTCAATCACATCCATCGTACCTGAGCGTACTTCGCGGCATCCGATTTTGCAAGCGCAAAAAGAAGCGGCAGGGATTGCATCAGGAAACTGCTTTATTGCTGAACGAAAGAATAAGGCCGACACGCATCAGAGCTTTGCGGACCGCTTGCGGCAGAAGTTCCCGCTGGCTGGCTTCCTGAGGGAATTCGGCGACAAGCTTCATGGTGTAATCAACCATGGCGGGCGGAATAGCGCCGAAGGTCTGTTCCATGACGGCAGTGCCGGTAAACCTTCGTTCCATGATACCGGGAATGGCACGCATGTGTTTGCAGAGCGAAAACTGCGGCTCCTGCTTTTTTGTTTTGACCGAAG
The DNA here is from genome assembly GCA_021286925.1 of Spirochaetia bacterium. Classification (GTDB taxonomy): domain Bacteria; phylum Spirochaetota; class Spirochaetia; order Treponematales; family Rectinemataceae; genus JAJTBL01. Next base: position 9,376 of record JAJTBL010000039.1, read on the forward strand.
AAAAACCGAAAAGTCTGCAGATGAGCGGCCGCGCGGGATAGACCATGCAGTTTTCACCGGGTTTGGATGGATCCCAGAAGGGGCAAGTTTCTGAGGATTTGGCGGCCGGAGCCAGCGATTGAACTTTTTCCCCGAGCTCGGGTTTTTCGGTCAGCAGAAAAAAGCCAGCAGTTCAGCTTCGGCAGGCAGGATGTCAGGGGTAAAACTTGCACAGCAGAGACCGCAGCCAGAAGGGCAGGCAACAGGGGCATGATGCTCCGATGCGCAGGCCTGGAATTCGTTCTGAGCCCGAGCGATTTCCTCGTACACTGAGGTTAGTGTTTCCAACCTTGTGCCAAGGCTGGTGCCCGAGAGATCTGGTATCGGGCGTATTGAGGCTCCCTGTTCTGAAATATCCGCCGATTGAGGCATAGTGTTCATTTCCATGGTTTGTGTCTCTGGCTGAAATCATGAAACTGAGATGAAACGCGTGTGAAAGATGATACAAAAAGAAAGCAGGTTTGTTCAATCAGTAGTGCCCCAACGCCCGGCCCTATGCTATATTATACCAGTATATTGAAAGCAGTATCGCGAAAAGCGCGGTTATTGCGAAAAAAAGGAGAATTCATGCGTTTATTCAGCAGAAAAAACTTGTCGCTCATCCTTATGCTGGCATTGCTCCCAGCGATGATTTTCGCGCAGGGGAAGGCCTTCAGCGAATATTTCACGGATGCCCCGGCGCAGGATAAGGCTATTGTCACTTCGGTTGAGGATTTGATCACCCAGGGTAAATGGCTCTCCGCCTGGAATATGCTCGCAGAGGCAACCAAAGACAAACCGAATCCATGGCTTTTGGCTGAGCAGATTCGTGTTGCCCTTGATGGTTATGCCCAGACCTCGCTCCATGTCGTGTTTGGGTTTGTGGATCTCAAGGAAGGTCAGGATCTCGAGACAGTTCGATATGAAGAAGGCGAGGATCTCGAACCTTTCGAATTCGATCCATATCGTGTCGCTTCTGAACTGGAAGCTTCCGGTGAAGCTATACCGCCGGTGCTTTCCATGATGCTCGGCACGTATTATTACACGGTCTG
>JAJTBL010000040.1 GCA_021286925.1 Spirochaetia bacterium
GTAAACCAGCGGTAGATGACGCCGGCGGTGAGGCCTGCGGCTTCCAGCACATACATGCCGGGGACGGCTGCGACATTGCAGAAGAGGCGCATCTGGGGGTCGTGGATGGGGCGGTCGGCGTAGCCGATCACATAGGAGCCGGTGCCGGTGTTGGCGACAACGCCGTCCAGGGAGAGCAGGCCCATGCCCAGGGCGGCGCATTGCTGGTCGCCGCCTGCGGAGATGACGGGGATGCCTGCGGTGAGGCCGGTTTGGGCTGCCACCTCCGGCGAAAGGCTGCCAACCGCCTGGCCGGGGTTGACGAGGTCGCAGAGGCGGTTTTTTTCGATCCCAACGCGTTCTATCAGCTCATCATCCCAGTCCCTGGTGTCGAGGTTGAAGAGGTTGGTGCGGCTTGCCAGGGAACGGTCGGTGACAAATCGGCCGGTCAGGCTGTGGATGAGGTAGTCCTGGATTCCTATGAGCTTGTAGCTCCGCTGATAGACATCTGGCTGTTCTTCTTTGAGCCACTGCATTTTTATGGCTGAAAAGACTGGCGAGATGGGAAGACCGGTGCGGGCATAGACGAGCTGTTTGTGCTCTGCCATGTCCGTGCAGCGGGAGGCGGTGCGGACATCCTGCCACATGAGGGCGGGAAAGAGCGGCTCGCCCTCTTTGGATACGGCGATGACGGATGAACGCTGGGAGGTCAGGGGGATGGCGGCGATTGCCCGCGAGGCCTGCTGTGCCTGCGCGGCGCTGGCTGTAAGAATTTGGCCGAGCGCCCGGCGCCAGGCGCGGGGGTCCTGCTCTACCCTGCCGTCTGGATAGTACACCGGCGGGTTGTCCACCTGCACCATGCCGATATTGGTTCCTGTGGTGTCAAAGAGCACCCCGCGGATGCTGGTGGTGCCGGTGTCGATTGCAAGTATGGCGCTGTCTTTCATTCGTTCATCCCTTGCTCATTATATGAGCGAAAAGTTCATTTTGTAAACTATTTACTTCCAAGAAAAACGGGTATATGATTACTTGACAGTTCAAATGAACAGGATTGTCGAAAAGAGGGTCGTATGGCATCGAATGCGAGCGTATTGCGGCGGCAGGCGCAGATTGTCGAGATTGTGAACAAGCGGGGCATTATCAGTGTCGAAGAGCTGAGCGAGGCGCTCGAGGTGGCAGCGATTACCATCAGGCGGGATCTGGACAAGCTGGTTACGGCGGGTTCAGTGCTGCGGCGGCACGGGAGCGCGGTTTCGCTGACGTACCAGAACGGGCTGTCGCCGGAGAAAAAGCTGGTTGAGAAAGATGTCTTATATATGGAAGAAAAAATGCGGATCGCGCAGAAGGCCTGTTCGCTGATCGGCGATGACGAGATTCTGTTCATGAATTCGGGGTCGACGACGCTGTGTTTTTTGCGGGCGCTCAAGGATAAGCGGGTCAAGATCATTACTAACAATGCCGCGGCGATTACGGAAAAGTACAGTCCGCTGATTGAATTGCTGGTGCTGGGGGGCGAATACCGCGAGCAGTCGCAGTCGCTGGTGGGCGAGTTTGCCCTGGATTCGATCCGGAAAATCTACTCGGATCATACGATTCTCGGGACGAATGGGATCAGCCTGGAAAAGGGGCTTACGACGAGCGTTTTTCAGGAGTGCAGTATCAACGAGGCTATGATCGAGCACACGCACGGCAAGGTTATCGTGCTGGCTGATTCGTCCAAAATGGGCAAGATTGCGAACTTTGTGTCTTCGCCGCTTTCCAAGATCGATATTGTCATTACGGACAAGCATTGCCCCGAAGCGTTCAAATCGAGCCTGGAAGCGCTCGGCATCGAGGTGATTTTGGCATAATGTTCGATTAAATGAACATATTGTGTTCAAAATGTTAAAAATTCATTCAAAAATAAAAAATAATGCTTGCCAACTGAACAATCATGGTTTAGAATCTGATTGAATTAGATCGGATGGAGTGAATTGTGATCTTTTCGCCCCGCCGAATCAAACGTTCAGGAGGCTATCAGATGAAGAAAGCAAGTATTCTTGCGGCGATTCTCGGCATTCTCCTTGTCGCGTCTTTGGGCGCGCAGGCGGCCGAGACCTTCAAGATCGCGTACATTCCGACCAGTATTGGCCAGCCGAACACCAACGCCTGGCTGGAAGGCATGATGCGCGTGTTCAGAAAGTATCCGAATTTCAAGGTGCAGTCCTTTGACCCGCAGTTGAAGGCGGAGCTCCAGGTTTCCTATATGGATGACGCGATCAACCAGAAGTTCAACGCGATTGTCCTGCAGGCTGTCGACGCGGCGGCGCTTTCCGCTTCGGTCAAGGCTGCGGAATCCAAGGGTATCATTGTCATCACGGTCAACCTCGCCACCATCCAGCCCCATACCGCCAGTGTTCAGATGGCTGATATTTCAGCCGGTTACGCGGTCGGCAAGGAAATGGGAAAACAGCTGGGCGGAAAGGGCAATGTCGCCATTATCCAGTCTCCTCCGGGAGCCCTCCTCGGTGTCAACCGCGAAAAGGGATTCCGCCAGGCTATCGCCGAGCTCTATCCGAACATCAAGATTGTCGGAGCCCAGAGTGCGGAAGGCTGGAAGAAAGAAATCGCTATCACGATCATGAACTCCTTCCTCCAGTCGAACAAACAGCTGGACGGTGTGTTCGCGGTCAACGACAACATGGCTGAAGGCGCAATGATCGCGGCCGAAGCTGCCGGAAGACTCAAGGAAATCAAGATTTGGGGCGCCAACGGCCAGAAATCCACGCTCGAGCTGATCGAACAGGGCAAGATTGCCGGCACCGCCTATAACAACTGCTTTGCTCAGGGCACCCTGATCGCCAACATGCTCTACGATCGCCTGACCAAGCACCTCGGTCCGGCGAAAACCGCTCAGACTGAAGTCATCCAGATTCCGCCCTTCGCCGCTACATTCGAAACGGTCAAACAAATCCCGCCAGAGGATCGCTGGTAAGATTCAAAAATCCAGATTGGTGGCAGATGCAGGATGCCTGCTTCTGCCATTTTTTTCATCCGGAGGTTCCCTGTGTCTAGTCAAGCTGTCAGACGTCTGATTCTGATCGGCCTCATGATTGCCATAGCCGGGCTCATTACCAGCATCAACCCGGTGTTTCTGACCTTGGGCAATCTGCAGAAGCTTTTCCAGGAAGCGGCGCAGGTTGGCATTATCGCGGTCGGTTTTACGCTGGTCATGATTACGGCGGGTATCGATATGTCCATCGGCGGTATTGTCGCGATAACCGCCATGGTGAGCATCAACATTCTTTCCTATACGAAGATTCCCGTTCCGGTCTTTGTCCCCCTGCTTTTATTGGTGGGCGCTTTTGTCGGTTTTATCAACGGGTATCTGATCACGAAGTTCAAACTGCCGGAATTTATCGTCACCCTCGCGGTGCGAAGTGTTCTCAGCGGCCTTGCTTTGGTTATCGCGGTGAAGGATTCGCTGGGTTTTGTTCAAAATGTGTATATCCAAAACGACCAGTATCTGTGGTTTGGAACGCAGACTTTCGGTTCGATTTACCGGACAACAATCGCCTTTGTGATTCTGGGTGTCGCGACGCAGTTGTTTATCAAGAACACACGGGCTGGCACGAATATTTACGCGGCGGGTGCGAATCCTGTCGCGGCCAAGCTTTCCGGCGTCAATACGGAGCGCACGGTCCTGGGGGTGTATGTCTTTTCGGGGATTTGCGCGTCCATGGCGGCGATTTTCATTTCCAGCCGCATGATGACGGCCATGCCGGAACTGGGTATTGGTTCCGAGATGGATGTCATCGCCTCGGTGGTTATCGGCGGGACGCCGTTTACGGGCGGTGTCGGCGATATCTGGGGCACGATGCTCGGCTCGCTGTTTCTGGCGCTGATCAAGAACGGCATTCTGAAAACGGGGATTTCACCTTGGTACCAGCCGATCGCCATCGGCGGCATCATCGTTGTCACGGTTATTGTGGATGTCTGGCAGAAGAAGGCGCATGAGAAGCTGACTGCCAGAGCTAAGCTCAGAAAACTGGACGCCGAAGCCAGAAAGTCCGCGGCATAAAAGGAGGAAGTCATGACTACACAAACAAATACGAATGATGACCTTCTTGTGTGCAAGCAGATTGTCAAGTCCTACAACGGACCGCTGGTTTTGGACAGGGTGGATTTTTCTGTCAAGCGGGGCGAAGTTCACGCGCTGGTTGGCGAAAACGGCGCGGGCAAATCGACGATCATCAAGGTCATTACCGGGGCGACTAACCGCAACTCGGGCGACATGATGTTTGACGGCCAGGTGATTCCGCTGAACCACAGCAGGAATAATGCGCAGGATCTGGGTATCGGGGTTATTTTCCAGGAATTGAGCCTGATTCCCGGCATGACGGTGGCGCAGAATATTTTTCTGACCAAGGAGCCGTTCTTTCCGGGGACCCGGTTTATCAATCACCGGCTGATGAACCGAAACGCGCAGGAGCTGATCGACCGGTACCAGTTCCCGCTCAAGGCGACGGATGTCATCGACAAGCTCAGCATTGCCCAGCGGCAGTTGGTGGAGATTCTGAAGGCGATGTCCATGAACGCCAAGTTGATGATCATGGACGAGCCGACCAGCTCCCTGACCAAAACCGAAGTGGCGATGCTGTTCGAGATTATCCGCAAGCTGAAGTCGGACGGCATCAGCGTTCTGTATATTTCGCATCGAATGGAAGAAATTTACGCGCTCGCGGACCGGGTGACGGTGCTCAGGGACGGCAAGCTGGTGGCGGTGCTGGAAAAGGAGCAGATCAGTCCGGCGGAAATCATTCGTCTGATGATCGGCCACAAGCTGGAAGAAAACGCGCTGTCGCACAAGCTGGAGCCGAAGGATGGCGAGGTTGTCCTCGAGGTGAAGGATCTGACGTCGGTCGGCAAGTTCGAGAAGGTTTCCTTCAAACTGCACGAAGGCGAAATTCTGGGGCTGGGCGGGCTGGTCGGTTCCGGGCGAACCGAGGTGGTGCGCGCGATTTACGGCATCGATCCGATTGACGAGGGCAGTATCACCTACCTGGGCAAGCCGTACAAGCCGAGTGTTTTGCGGTCGATCAAGTCGGGCATCGGGTTTATTCCCGAGGAGCGGCGGCTTCAGGGTATTCTGGCGACGCTTTCCATTACGCACAACATTGGAATCACCAATCTGGACCGCCTGGCGCCGAAATTCGTCTTGAATCTGAAAAAGGAAGGCGAATTTTCCCGCGAGGGTATCAAGCTGGTGAATGTCAAACCGCCGGTGCCTGAGCAGTTGGTGGGCAATCTGTCCGGCGGCAATCAGCAGAAGGTTGTTCTGGCCAAGTGGCTGATCCGGAATCTGAAGCTGGTCATCATCGACGAGCCGACGGTTGGTATCGATATTGGGGCCAAGGACGAAATCTACACGCATATCAAGAATCTGGCGAGCCAGGGGGTGTCTATTCTGCTGGTATCTTCGGATTTGCCGGAGCTGACCCGGCTTTCGGATCGAATCATCGTGCTGCGCAAGGGCAGGGTGTTTACCGAGTTCAAGGATTGTGTGGTTACGAGCGAAAAAATCCTGCGCGCCGCATCCGGCATTCTTGAGGAGGCCTGACATGAAAAAGCTGAAAATTACCAACGAAATCAGGCTGGGGATGGTTCTGGTCGGGCTGATGGCGGTGCTGTCCGTCATTTCGCCGCGATTTTTGAGCCTTTCCAATCTGTCGAATGTCATCTGGTCCATTTGTATCATCGGCATTCTGGCTTCGGGTGCTATCTATCCGCGGATCACGGGCGGTATCGACTTGTCGCTTGGCTCGATGGCGGCGCTGACGGGCATCATTGTGGATATGTTCATGAACAAAATGGGCGTCAACTGGATTCCGGCGATTCTGCTGACCATGGTGATCGGCGGGCTTATCGGGCTTTTCAATGGGTTTATCGTGGCGAAGATCAAGGTTCCGGCCTTTGTCGTGACGATGGCGGCCAAGACGTATCTGTACGGGGTGGCGCTGGTGGTTTCCGAAGGGGCCATGCTGGCGATCATGAAGCCGGCGCCGTTCATCTCCATCGGCAGTGATAAGCTGCTGGGGCTTCCGATTCCGATTTACATCATGCTGACGCTGGTGGTTATCAGCCAGTTTGTGCTGAAGCGCACCAGTTTCGGCAGGCAGGATCTGGCGGTCGGGCCGAATGAAGTCGCGGCCAAGCTTTCGGGTGTGGATCCGGATCGGGTCCGGCTGATTTCCTATACGATTTCCGGGGTTACGTCCGCGATTGGGGGTGTGGTGCTGGCTTCGCTGACCCGGCAGACCTTCGCCGCGGCGGCATCGGGCATCGAGCTGGATGTCATGACGGCGCTGGTTATCGGCGGGACGAGCGCAGTGGGCGGCAGGGGTTCGGTTGTCGGCGCGCTGTTGGGCGCGATCATGGTGGCGTTTATCGTCAACGGGCTGAATTTGCTGAACGTTCCGGCGCCGTATCATCCGATTGTCACCGGCACGGTCATCATTCTGGCCTTGCTGTTGAATGAGGGATATCTGGTACCGAAAAAAATGACTGGCGGCGTGAAAAATCAGAAACAGGCCGCGGCGTAACACAGGACTGAGGAGGAATACATGGCAAAAATCGATGGCATAACCCGGGAATCCTGGATTCTCGCGACCTTCCCCGAGTGGGGGACCTGGCTGAATGAGGAAATTGAGCGTGAGGTTGTCAAGCCAGGCACCTTTGCGATGTGGTGGCTGGGCTGTACCGGCATCTGGCTGAAGAGTCAGGGCGGGGCGAATATTTCGGTGGATTTCTGGGTCGGTTCGGGCAAGAAGTCGATGAAGAATCCGAACATGACGCCGGGTCATCAGATGCAGAGGATGGCGGGTGTCCAGAAGCTGCAGCCGAATCTCCGGAATTCGGTGTTCGTGCTGGATCCTTTTGCGATCAAGGAAATCGATGCGGTGATGGCGACGCACGACCACAATGACCATATCGACGCGAATGTGGCGGCGGCGGTGATGAAAAATTGCTCTCCGACGGTGCCGTTCATTGGGCCTGAGGCGTGTGTGAAGCTGTGGACGAGCTGGGGTGTGCCGGCTGAGCGCTGTATCACGGTCAAGCCGGGCGACCGGCTCACGATCAAGGATGTGGAGATTGTGGTGCTCGAGTCGTTTGACCGGACGGCGCAGATTACGGCACCGGTTGATGTCACGTTCAAGGGCAAGATGCCGGCGGATATGAACAAGATGGCGGTCAATTATCTGTTCAAGACGCCGGGCGGCAGTCTCTATCATTCGGGCGACTCGCATTATTCGAACTATTATGCGAAGCATGGCAATGATCACCAGATCGATGTGGCGCTGGGGTCTTTTGGCGAAAATCCGCGCGGGATTACGGACAAGATGACGAGCGTGGATATTCTGCGAATGGCGGAATGTCTGAACGCAAAAGTGGTAATTCCTTTCCACCACGATATTTGGACTAATTTCCAGGCGGATCCGCACGAGATTGTGGCGCTCTGGGAGATGCGGCGGCACCGTCTGCAGTACGGGTTCAAGCCGTTTGTCTGGCAGGTGGGCGGCAAGTTTGTGTATCCGGATGACAAGGACAAGCTGGAATACCATTATCCGCGGGGTTTTGAGGATGCTTTTGTGTCCGAGCCGGATCTGCCCTACCCGTCGTTCCTGTAAGGGGGCGGTGCGGCGCGGGGCTCTTGCAGGGCCGCACTCCGGTGGCGTTCCTGTGGGGCGGCCCGCGGGTTGGCGGGCAGGGACCGGGAAATTTGAGAAGCACGCTAAATCAGAGATAAGGAGAATACGATGAGTTTACCGATGCTCCAGCTTGCGCTGGATAACAAGACGTTGAAGGATGCCTTGAATTCGACACGGATTCTGGCGAGTGAAGTGGATGTGATTGAGGCGGGGACGATTCTCTGCTGTTCGGAGGGTATGCAGGCGGTTCGGTGTCTGAAGAGTCTGTATCCTGACAAGATTGTGCTGGCGGATATCAAGGCGGCGGATGCCGGTTCGATTCTCGCGAATATGGTCTATGACAATGGGGCTGACTGGATGACGGTTATCTGCTGTGCGCCGATTGCGACGGTTGAGACGGCGCTGAAGGAGGCCAGGAAGAGGTCGGAACAGGATGGGGTTCCGCGGGATGTGCAGATTGAGTTGACTGGTTCCTGGACTTGGGAGGAGGCAGCGGCGTGGAAAAAAGCAGGTGTATCGCAGATTGTATATCACCGGGGTCGGGATGCGCAGGCGGCTGGCCAGGGCTGGGGAAGAGAAGATTTGGAAAAGATTGCACGGCTGGCGGGGATGGGTTTTGCGCTTTCCATCACGGGCGGGCTGGTTGTTGAGGATTTACCGTTGTTCAAGGATTTCCCGATCAAGGTGTTTATCGCGGGGCGTTCGATCCGTGACGCGGCGGATCCGGTTGCGGCGGCGCGGGAGTTCAAAGCGGCGTTCAAAAAATACTGGGGTTGAGCCGGGTATCCCAGGGGAGTTGTCATGGTTTCTGTTATGCCCAGAATTGGTATTTATGAAAAGGCGATGCCGCGGTTCGATTCCTGGAAGGATGCGCTGATGACGGCGAAGGCCGCGGGCTACGATTACGTGGAAATGAGTATTGACGAGAGTGACGCGCGGCTTGCTCGGCTGGACTGGTCCATGCGGCAGCGGCTCGATTTTCACGCGGCGACGCTGGAAACGGGGGTGCCGGTGCCTTCCATTTGCCTTTCCGGGCATCGAAAGTTTCCCCTGGGGAGCGAGCAGGCGGCGGTCCGCGAGCGGGGCAGAGCCATGATGGAGGAGGCCATCCAGCTGGCGGTGGATATTGGTGTCCGGACGATCCAGCTGGCTGGTTATGATGTGTATTACGAGCCGTCCACGCAGGCGACGCGGGAGCGTTTTGCGGAGGCGATGGAGTGGGCGTGCGGGCTTGCTTCGAAGGCGCAGGTGATGCTGGCGATGGAGGTTATGGATTATCCGTTGATGAATTCGATCTCGCGCTGGAAGCCTTATGCCGAGTTGTGCAAGTCGCCGTGGTTTTGTGTGTATCCGGATGTGGGGAATCTTTCGGCGTGGTGGAATGATGTGGCGGCTGAGTTGAGCGGGAATATCGACAAGATTGCGGCGATTCATTTGAAGGATACGCTGGCGGTAGGGCCGGATTTTCCGGGGAAGTTCAGGGATGTGCCGTTTGGTTCGGGTTGTGTTGACTTTACGTTAGTGTTCCGAACCTTGTATATGGCTGGGTATAAGGGTTCGTTCCTTATCGAAATGTGGACTGAGAAGGCGCAGGATCCGATTGCGGAGATTGTGAAGGCCCGGGAGTGGATGCTCCAGAAAATGGCTGAGGGAGGGTTGATTGACCATGCTTGAAGCTTTGAAACATGAGGTGCTTGCGGCGAATCTCGAGCTGTTTGCCATGAAATTGGCGCTTTTTACCTGGGGAAACGCGAGCGCGATTGACAGGGAGCGGGGTTTGGTTGTCATTAAGCCAAGCGGGGTGCCGTACGAATCGATGAAGGCTGAAGATATGGTGGTGGTCGATTTGCATGGTTCGATTGTCGAGGGTTCCTTGCGGCCTTCATCGGATTTGCCGACGCATTTGGAGCTGTACAAGGCTTTCCCGTCGGCGATGGGGGTTGTGCATACTCATTCGACTCACGCGACGGCCTGGGCGCAGGCGGGGCTGGATTTGCAGGCTGAGGGCACAACGCACGCGGATCACTTTTTCGGGGCTGTTCCGTGCACGCGGCTGATGACTGAGGCTGAGATTGCCGGGAATTATGAGCTCGAAACGGGGCGGGTCATTGTCGAAACATTCAGGGTTCGCAATATCGACCCAAGCCAGGTTCCTGCGGTGTTGGTGCGGTCGCATGGGCCGTTTACCTGGGGCACTTCGGCGGAGGATGCGGTGCACAATGCGGCGGTTTTGGAAGAGGTTGCGAAAATGAATCTTCTGGCGAGGACTGCGATGCTTGGTTCGCAGGCTGTTCCGCCGATGCAGAAGGTTTTGCTGGAGCGGCATTTCCTTCGCAAACATGGAAAAAATGCATATTACGGGCAGCGATAGTCCTTAGTGTATCGAACCCTGTATATTTCTTTTTGAAATTTGAAGCAAACCATTAAGACCAGCTTCACCTTCTGCCCCAACCCCACGTGCGAGCACCATCAGAAGGCGCTTATCACAAACTGGTATGTCGCCCTCGGCACCTACTTCACCAAATGCTTCGGCAAAATCCAGCGCTACCGCTGCAAATCCTGCCGCCGCATCTTCTCCTCTCAAACCTTCAGCCTCGATTACTATGCCAAGCGCAGTATCAATTATGAGGACCTCGAAGCTTTGCTTTCCTCCAGCATGAGCCAGCGCGCCC
>JAJTBL010000041.1 GCA_021286925.1 Spirochaetia bacterium
ATCGATGCGCTGTATGCCAATCTGCCTTCTTCGAGCAAAACCACTCGAAAAGACATTCATGAACTCATCGATGGTCTTTTCGCAGAGATCAAGACCGCTATCCTGAGCGGGAAAACGGTCGAGCTTCGCGGGTTCGGAACCTTCGAAGTAAAGCTCAGAAAAGGAAGAAGCAAAGCTCGTAATCCAAAGACCGGCGAAATTGTCAGCGTCCAGGATCATGGCGTCGCTGGATTCCGCCCGGGGCGGGAACTCAAAAAAGCCGCATGGGACATGGAAGCTTTAAAAGCTCCCAAATAAATGCGAGCACATCGCCCGTAAAAGGCAATCTGAAGGCCTTCAGGATATCAGGTTCATGATTTCTGAAGGCTTTTTCATTGGCGGACCATGCTGGGGCGGTGTTATTTATGACAAGCAGAAAAACAACTAAAAAACCACTTCTATTTTCCACCGTGCTCAGCAAGAATATAAAAGCCAGCGGGGATCTTTTGTCTTCATCCAGCATTTTGATAGAAGGCAGATTTGACGGCACGATGAAGACATCCTCCCATGTCGGCATCGCAAAAACCGCGGACGCTTCATTCAGCCTCATGGAGTGCGGTTCAGCAGAACTGGCGGGCCATGTCAGCGGAAGAATCAGCGCGAAAGAGTTCATCGAGGCACTGCCCAAGGCAACAATTTCAGCGGACCTTACAGCGCCGATTGTTCGCATCCCTGATTCATGCACATTCGAAGGCACTATTCATACCAGCATGATTGACAGACCATGAATGCGGGTCTATAGTGTTATTTAAGGTTTACGGGTACAGCGTACCTCGCCTGATAAATAAAGCTGGTGCCTTTGCCGGTCAGATCTCGAATCTGCCGGGATCCACTGCTGAATACCATGAATCCAGTGACATACGAATGAAACAGAAAGACCTGAAGTCCCATTCTGGTATGGAGATATTTCATGGCTTTAATCCGAAAATCACGCATCAAAGACGCATCCGCTCATCATGATATCCAGGAACAAGAAGAAACGACAATGAACAGCGAAAACAGTAGTCAAGACAGTCAATCACTTTTCGAACCCAGCCGGGAGGAAACTTCCGCTGCGCCAAACACCGAAAGCAGGGTTACAGAAAACCAGGCATTTGAAAGCCAGCTTTCTGAAGAATCCGCACAACCATCCAAAGGGAACGAAGCTTCTACGTCAGCACGCCCCCAACGCAGGCTTAAGGTGCGCCGTAAGAACACACAACCTGCCACGGCAGCAGCGCCTGCTGCTCAACCTGCGCCGCTACTGGCAGAGACCGTACAGACCGAAAAGAATGAACTATCTGCCGAATCCGAACCCCAGGCAGTTGAGGAACTGCAAAATGGCGGATTGATTCGCGCCAGCTTTGAACCGAGTATGACGGCGCAGGAAGAAAAGCCCGCCCGCGCTAGCCACTCGAGAAAGCAGGAGCCTGAGCGGATCTCATCTGATCGTTCTCACGATGCGGCAAAATTGGATCACAATGAAACGAGGGCGCGGCTTTCCATCAATGACCTCTCCAAGATGGGCATCAAGGAACTGCGCGAACTCGGTGCGAAATACGGTATCAACCACGAAGACCTCATCGTTCTGAGAAAACAAGAACTCATTTTCTATATCCTGAAAAGCCATACCGAACATGGCGGCATCATCTACGCTTACGGCTCGCTTGAAATTCTGCCGGATGGCTATGGCTTTTTGCGGTCGCCGCAGAATTCCTACCTGCCGGGTACGGATGATATCTACATATCTCCGTCGCAGATCAGGCTTTTCAATCTGAAGACGGGGGATACCGTCTATGGCCAGATCCGAAGCCCCAAGGAAGGCGAGCGGTTTTTCGCAATGCTCCGCATCGAGCAGGTCAATTTCGATGAACCCGCGGTCGCTCAAAACCGGATTCCGTTTGAAAACCTCACCCCGCTCTACCCCAACCAGAAGCTCAATCTGGAAACCGTCACCGAAGAAACATCAACCCGGATCATCAATCTATTCTGTCCGATCGGCAAAGGACAGCGCGCGCTGATCGTTTCTCCGCCTAAAACTGGAAAAACCATTCTCCTGCAAAAAATCGCGAACGCGATTACCACAAACCACAAGGAAGTCTACCTTATCGTGCTCCTGATCGATGAGCGCCCAGAAGAAGTCACCGATATGGAACGGAGTGTTCAGGCGGAAGTCATTTCTTCTACCTTCGATGAACAGGCGACACGCCATGTCCAGGTGGCGGAGATGGTCTTGGAAAAGGCAAAGCGCCTTGTCGAGCATGGCCGCGACGTCGTCATCCTGCTCGATTCCATTACCCGGCTGGCCCGCGCCTACAACCAGACGGTGCCGACATCGGGCAAAATCCTGTCCGGCGGTGTCGATTCCAACGCACTGCACAAGCCCAAAAGGTTTTTCGGCGCCGCGCGCAATATCGAACAAGGCGGCTCGCTGACAATCATCGCGACCGCGCTTATCGATACCGGCTCGCGAATGGATGAAGTCATTTTCGAAGAGTTCAAGGGCACCGGCAACATGGAAATCAACCTTGACCGCCGGCTTTCGGACAAACGGCTCTTCCCGGCCATCAACATCAAGAAATCGGGCACCAGAAAAGAAGAGCTGCTGCTGACCGAAGAAGAATTGCAGAAAATCTGGGTTTTGCGGAAAGTTATCAACCCAATGGATGATTCCGACATTATCGAACTGCTGATAGACCGAATGCTGAAAACGAAAAACAACGAAGCCTTCCTGAAATCGATGAGCAGTCCGGTATATAATGGCAATGACTGATAGACGCGACAGTCCGTTTTGTAGTATAGTACGAAATAGCATGAATTATGCCGTCATAATGGCTGGTTTTCAGGCAATTGCGACGAGCAGGTTTGGAGGAAAACTATGAAAGAGGGAATCCATCCCAAATACGAGAAAGCGACGATCACCTGTGCTTGCGGCAATGTCATCGAGACCCGTTCGACGGTAAAGAACATCCAGGTTGAAATTTGCTCAGCCTGTCATCCTTTCTTTACCGGAAAGCAGAAGCTCGTTGATACCGCCGGTCGTATCGAGCGATTCAACCGCAAATACGGAATCAAATCGACCGAAACAAAATAAACGCCTGTCGCTCCGCGGACAAACGCGAACAAAAAGCGCCTCTTGCGAGGCGCTTTTTTTATGTGTCCGGTTCAAGGATTGACAGCATCCGATTCATCCGGGATGCGGCTCGGCCTCGGTGTGAAATTCGATTTTTTTCTTCTGGCGCGAGCTCTGCGACAGTCTTGCCGAGTTCAGGCAGCAATACGACTGGGTCATAGCCAAAACCGCCCAGGCCGCGGGGGCTTTCAGTTAAAAGTCCGGGGCAGGTTTCCTGGACACTGACAAAGCGGCTGTCACCATAGATAAAGACCAGGCAGCAGACAAAGGCGCATCGGCGGTCCGTCTGTCCCTTCATATGCTCCAGCAGCAGCGCGTTGCGGGCTGGCGCGTCAAGCTTTGTGGTTCCGTCCGCTGATCCGTAGCGGGCTGATTTAATGCCGGGAGCTCCATGCAGAGCGGTTACCGAAAGGCCGGAGTCGTCCGCGAGGGTTGGCCTGCCGCAAAGCTTATACACGGTTTCAGCCTTGATAAAGGCATTTTCAAAATATGTTGAGCCGGTTTCCTCGATATCGCTGACTGATAAACCAACCTCCGTTGGAAGAAGAAGCCGGTGCCCGGGGAACAGAGGGCGTAGCTCATCCACTTTGTGGGCATTCCAAGTAGCTATGACAATTTCCATGGAAAGAACAATACCCTGCACAATCAGGCTTGTGCAAGGTTTTCTCGCTTGCCTGTGTTTCGTCTCGTCTTTTTAGTCCCGCGAATCTTGAAATAATAAAGTCCTGAATCAACGGAGCCCTTCGGTACCTGCAGAATTTCAGCGATTTCCTTGTTGGGCAGCAGCAGTTTCATGCCGGCCCGCCGTTCAAGAAGCCGATAATACCGCTTCCGGACCGCCTCCAGCCGTTCCAAGAGCCTGGCGACATCTTTTCCGCTTTTTTCATCAGCTGCCAGGCGGGATTCGAGGATTTGCAGGTCGACCCAGGTGCTGTTCAGTTTTTCCTGGAGCTGATTTTTCAAAAGCCGCTGAGGTTCCATGGTCAGCCGCGCGCGGTGAACCAAGCACAAAAGCCAGGCATAGGGCACTCCCATCTGGGCCGAAGCTTCCAGAATCATCGCATCATCCAGCTCACATGCACATTTGAGTAGGAGAAAGAGGATACGGCGATGTTCGGTTTTCAGCGGATTGTAAAAGACCGCAGGTGGAATTGTCTGGTAAAAATCTTCCTGGGGAAGGTTTTCCAGAACTGCCGGGGACATTGTTTTCGCCGGAGTATCGTGCGGCTGGACTCCCGAGTACCAGGAACTTTCCAAAACCGTTTCCCGCAGCTCCTGGCGCTGTTGTTCCCTTCGATACGTTTTTGCCAGATACCGCATGCAGATTGCCAGATAAGCAGGCTGATTCGTGTTGCATTCCAAGCCTCGTTCGAGGATGGAACGTATTCTGCTTCGATATACCTGCAGAACTTCGGAAGCTTCCTCCATCGAAATAAATCCATAGTAATGCGGTTGCCTGAAGACATCCCGGACCAGCAGAAAAAAGGCCGCAGAGGTTTTTTCATCGAATTCATCAAGAAAGCTGTTCATTGTGCCAAGTTCTGCCGCGGAAGCGCAAGATTCCATGATTTTTTCCTCCTGCTTTTGAATTTTGCAGGAAACATGCCAGAATCGGGCGCTGAAAGGCCGTATTCATTCGCACGTTTTAATCTTTGAAATTATCATGAAATGCGCGCACATATCCCGAATTGCCGCGGTATGGCGGATGGGGTGCTCGGCGGAGTCTCTGAAAAAAAGAAAAGAAAAAACCTTCTCTTGCGAAGGGTGGAAATACAGGATGAAGGATGCGAGCGTTCAGCTCAGAGCTCTTCCTCGCTAAAAACAGGCTGAAATGCATCGATCAAAGTATCCATGACTGAATCGATGGTGCCCTGCATGACAAGGCCGGAAGCCAGCCGGTGACCGCCGCCGCCGAATTTTGCGGCAATTTCCGCGACATTGATACGCTCGCGAGACCTGAAACCGACCGTGCAGGAATTTTCAGCTTCCTGCTTGACGACAAAACAGGCTTCACAGCCGCCAACACTCATGATGAGTTGATAGAGAATGTCGGAATCGCGGCTCGCCATGCCATATTTCTGCTGGTCATCCAGGGTCACATAGGAAACCAGCAATCTGCCGTCATAATGCGGTTCAAGCCGCATGAGGATTTCGCCCAGCATTTTTCGGGAAAAAAGCGTCTTACCGCCATTGATGTCGGCATAAATTCGTTTGGGAGACACCCCAGATTCCACAAGCCGGGCGGCCACTTCGAAGGTGTCCGATGATTTTTCATCCAGATGCCGGAAAAATCCTGTATCCGTCGCGAGCCCGAAAAACAAGAGCTCGGCTTCTTCCTTGTTTGGCTTGTGACCAAAAGCTTGCATCAGCAGGTAGACCATGGCGGTAACCGCCGGAGCCGTCTCGTCCAGATAATCATTCTCGCCGGGCAATTCGCCGCTGGCATGATGGTCAATAAACGCAATGGGCACATCCGGCATGGTTTCGCCGACCGAGCCGATACGGGATAGCGATGAGCAATCGAGGACGATGGCGGCCGCTCGTTCGTAATCATTTTCAGGAGGGGCGTAATTTTTAAATTTATGCTCAAACTGCAGAATTTCGGACTTCGTGAAGGGCCCGGAAGAGAGAACGTGAGTACGCTTCCCCATCGAGCGAAGGAAAGAAGCCAGCGCCAACTCCGATCCAATGCAGTCGCCATCGGGCTCCCGATGTCCGATGACATAGAAACAATCATGCTGTTCAATAAATTGCTGAATCCCTTTCGGTACTTTTTTCATGCTGGGTTCCTTTCTTTCAAATCATTTGACAAAGAGAATTAGAAGCGCCCGGGCAACCGCGGTCAGAGCGTCAAATTGGCTGAAAACGCGGGAATCAGGGCTTTCAAAGACATCCAGACTCATTTCATGGCCGCGTCCTGCGCTCATGCCATGGAGGAGGATCACCCTGGATTTTCCAGTTCTTGCCACGCTTTCCGCGCTGACGCAGAGCGCAGGGACAGGCTCTGATTTCAGCCAGCTGTCGGTAAAAATGCAGTCTGCATCCAAAAGCACCTCGGTGAGTTCAGAAGCGATTACCACAGCAGCGCCTGAAGACTCCGCTTCCTTTTTACACAGGTTGAAAAAATCCTTGTCCGGCCATAAAGCCTGCGGTGAGGCGAGCGCGGCATTCATGCCAAGCTTGCCGGCAAGAATCAGCAGAGAACGAATGGTGGGATTGTCGCCCTCCCCGCTCAGAACAAGTTTTTTACCGCGGAGATCGCCGATTTCGCGCTGCAGCAGAAGGATTTCAGCAAGCGCAAGCAATGGATTTTCAAGATTGGTGCCGACATTGAACACAGGGCGGGAAGAAAACCCTGCCAGCGCATCAAGATATTCCTGGCTGCCGCCGCAGCTGACCGCATTGGCAAGCTGTCCAGCAATTCGAGCCGTATCCTCAATGGCGGGCGCCAGCAGCTGTTCTGAAGCGGCAAGAGGGAAATGGGGGATGAGGATTCCGGATTCTTTCTGGAAAGCAAGTGCCAATGCCGTTTCCGAAAAACGGTTTCCCGCTGTCTGCATGCCGGCGCCTAACCGGTTGTCAAGCTGAAAAAGCACCTTGTTCTTCATTCGGTGCCCAAGCTTGTTTTTGCTTTTTTCCTGAAACAGCTTGCCTGCCGTTTCAAGTATCAGCCGAATTTCTTCTTTTGAAAAACCTGACCAGGAAAGCAGTGAGCGTCCCCGCATCGCAGAATTGTTCATGTGTATCTCCCGCCAGAATTATGGTATGGTATAGCAAGCGTTCGCCTTGGTCAAGTTTGGGCATCGCTGGAAGTGAAGGTCGAGATGGAAATGGATGCGATCGAGAAAAGTCCGCTGAGCATCAAGCTTGCGAAAATACATGAGATTCTGGCGCCGCTGTGGCCGGACGCCGTGCCGCTTCTCCATTACCGCACTTGTTTCGAATTGCTCTGCTCGGTAGTCCTGAGCGCCCAGTGCACAGATGAACAAGTCAATGCGGTGACGCCGGTTCTTTTTTCGCGTTTTCCGGATGCTGAATCCATGGCAGAGGCTGATATTGCACAGATTGAATCGATTATCAGGCCGACCGGATTTTATCATGCCAAAGCCCGGCACCTGTCTGAATCTGCAAAACTCATCATGAGCCGCTTCAACGGCCAGGTGCCTCAAACTATCGAAGAACTGGTCACGCTGCCCGGCGTCGGCAGAAAAACAGCCAATCTGGTGGTGTCGGCCTGCTTCGGAACGCCAGGGGTGATTGTGGACACGCACGTCATGAGAACGGCGATCCGTATGGGAATCTGTGACAAGCCTGATCCTGAACTCATAGAAATGACGATCAGAAAAAATCTCCCGGAAAGCCAGCTGACAGCCTTTTCCCATGCGCTCAACCGCCATGGCAAGCATGTCTGCAGTGCGCGAAAGCCGCTGTGCCTGACTGACCTGCAGCGCTGTCCTGTGGCGGGGCTGTGCGAAAGAATCGGTGTAGCAAACCGGTAAGGCTTCGGAGTTTACGGCAGGGCAAACCGATTTTTAAAAACACGGTACTGTTTATATTCGGAATTTTGAAGCAAAACGGCTCGGCGTGCGCGTTATTAGTATATGAGCGATAACGCCGAGTTTTTGGAAGATGAGGCAAACAAGGATCCTGTTGCGAAACTTGCCTGTGAGCAATTTCATATCCCCTATCTCATGCCCCTGCAGAGGATGGTCATTGCCAACATCCTGGATTCGCTGGATTATCCGGACAACGCAGAGCAGATTTGCCAGATGGCCTTGTTCCCGACCGGCTTTGGGAAAAGCATCTGTTTTCAGCTTCCCGCCCTTTTCCTGCCGGGTTTGACGGTTATCGTCTACCCGCTTTTGGCGCTGATGGCGGATCAGCAGAAGAGTCTTGAGCGGCTGGGCATCCCCTGCTCGCTCTTCCGCGGCGGCCTTGCGAAGGAACAGGAACAGGCAGTTTTTTCCGCCCTGAAAAGCGGGGCTTCGAACATGCTTATCACGAATCCGGAATCGCTTTCGCGGCCCGATCTGCTTGCAGTGCTGGAAAATCGCTGTATTTCCCACCTGGCTATCGATGAAGCGCATTGCGTCAGCGAATGGGGCGAGACATTCCGGCCTGCGTACCTTGCCCTCGGAGAAATCGCCGCGAGGCTGAAACCGAAGGTTTTCAGCGCTTTCACCGCCACCGCCAGTCCCCTGGTCGAAGCGGCAATCGCAAAGCATCTTTTCGCAGGCAGCAGCTACGTCAGGATCACTTCCGACATCGACAAACCGAACATCCATTACCATGTCATGCGCTCGCTCTGCCCGCGTCACAGTCTTGAAAGGCTCCTGCTCGAGTGCAAAAAACCCGCGATTGTGTTTTGCCAGTCACGAGAAGGGACCAGAATCCTGGCGGAAATGGTCGAAAGGCGGCTTCCTTTTGAATCGCGGTTCTATCACGCGGGGCTCGAGCGGGAAGAGAAAACAGCCATAGAAACCTGGTTCATGGAAAGCGAAACCGGCATTCTCATCTCTACCTGCGCGTATGGCATGGGCGTCAATAAAAAGAATATCAGGACAGTCATACATTATGGCTCGCCGCCTTCGGCCGAAGCCTATATCCAGGAAGCCGGGCGGGCAGGAAGGGACGGCGAACCTGCCGAAGCGATTCTGCTGAAACTGCCGGCGGAAGAGAATGCTGTCATATCGGATCCGGGCAAGACGGCTGCCTCATCGGATGCTGGAAGCGAGACTGTGCGGGAAGCGCGCAGAAGGGCTTTCCTGGCATACGGCACTGATGGACGATGCCTGCGGGAGCAGCTGCTCAATCTGATGGGCTCGAACCTCGACTCGCCCTGCTCGGGCTGTTCGGTTTGCGATGGGAGCTGGAGCCGGGAACCTGAAGGTCAGCGAGAGCTGGTGCAGTTTTTTTCAGCCAATCCATTCCGCTTCAGCCTGTACCAGAGTATCGGTTTTTTAAATATGCGGACAGAAGTTGCCGGCAAAAGCGCGCGGAAGCCGCGGTGCAGAAGCGCAGGCGTGCTGCAGGATTGGCAGAGACGCGACAGCATGCTGGCAATCCGGGAAGCCTTGCACAGGGGGATTCTTGTTGAAAAAGCTCGCGGCATGAGAAAAGGACGAATAGGTCTTGAAGTGTAGCATTTTTAGACATATCATGTAGCATAAAGAAACATTCCATCGGATTTTCGATGGCAACGAGGATGGTGTGATGACGTATAAAAATCTTGATTCCTGCGCAAGTTTTCAGGCGCTGAAAGCATTGCCGCGCGTTTCAATCGCAGAATCGCTGACTCCTGATAGAATAGAATCGTACACAATACCGACTGCCGAGGGTTTTTTATTCAATTATGCCGCGGCTCCGGTCAATGAAGCCATTATCGATGCTTTGCAGAAGCTTGCCGATGAGCAGGAGCTGATTGGAAAATATCAGGCGCTGGTTGAAGGCGAGATCATGAACACGGGCGAAAAACGGATGGTTCTCCACCACCTGGCCCGCGGCCAGCTCGGCAAGGCGGTTGTATTTCAGGGACAGAATCTGCGCGATTTTTACGAAAATGAACGCAGGAAGATAGCTGAATTCGCCCAGGCGGTTCATGCAGGGACCATTGTCGGCGCAACGGGAAAGCCATTCAAGACCGTCATTCAGATTGGCATCGGCGGTTCAGACCTGGGGCCGCGGGCTGTCTATCTGGCGCTGGATCGTTGGGCTGAAGCAGCCGGCAGGAAGCGGATGAAAGCCGCCTTCATTTCCAACGTGGATCCCGACGATGCCGATCATATACTCGCTGGGCTTGACCTTGAAACCAGCTTGTTTATTCTCGTTTCGAAGAGCGGAACAACACAGGAAACGCTCGCCAACGAAACGCTGGTCAGGGCACGGCTCGAATCAGCCGGTCTCGACAGTTCCCGGCACATGATTGCCGTTACGAGCAAGACAAGCCCGCTCGCGCAAAGTCCTGACTATCTCGCAAGCTTCTTCATCGATGATTTTATCGGCGGACGATATTCCACATCGAGCGCTGTCGGCGG
>JAJTBL010000042.1 GCA_021286925.1 Spirochaetia bacterium
CGAGCACGTTCTTCTTGCTCGTCAGGTCGGCGTTCCCGCTGTCATGGTTTTCCTGAACAAGGTTGACCTCGTTGATGATCCCGAGCTTATTGAGCTGGTTGAAGAAGAAGTTCGCGACCTTCTCAATTTCTATGGTTTCCCTGGCGACAAGACCCCCATTATCAAGGGATCAGCGTTCAAGGCAATGAGCGAGCCGGACAACCCTGAGGCCACCAAGTGCATTCAGGATCTTCTGGATGCTATGGACTCCTTCTTCCCCGATCCGGAGCGCTTGACTGCCAAGCCCTTCCTGATGCCGCTCGAAGACGTGTTCTCCATTTCTGGCCGCGGTACGGTTGTAACCGGCCGTGTGGAGCGCGGTATTGTTCATGTCAATGACACTGTCGAAATCGTCGGTATCAAGCCGACCAGATCAACTGTCGTCACTGGCGTTGAAATGTTCAACAAGCTCCTCGATGAAGGCCAGGCTGGTGATAACATCGGCACCCTGCTTCGCGGTGTTGATAAGAAGGAAGTTGAGCGCGGACAGGTTCTCGCCAAGCCGGGTACCATCACTCCCCACACCAAGTTCAAGGGCCAGATCTACTGCCTCTCCAAGGAAGAAGGCGGCCGCCACAGCCCATTCTTCTCTGGCTACCGACCCCAGTTCTACTTCAGGACTACCGATATTACCGGTACTGTCAACCTTCCTGAAGGCAAGGAAATGGTTATGCCTGGCGACAACACCGAGATCAACGTCGAGCTGATCTACCCGATCGCTATGGAGAAGGGACTCAAGTTTGCTATCCGCGAAGGCGGACGAACAGTAGCTTCCGGTCAGGTAATTGAAGTTATTGCCTGAGTTTTTCTGAAATAATTGGCTGTCTGGCCGGGTTTCCGTCTAGACAGCCTTTATTTTTTCTGCAATAATACCTTGCTTTCTGCGCAGTAGGCGTGGAAGGTGTGTCATGTTTTGTACGTGACAGCACGAGGCTCTCAGGCTTCGTGGCACAGAATGAATTTGGCGCGCCCGCCCGGGTACGGCCAGGTTTGCATGTGCAAGAGTTCTTTGGAGGACATATGAAAGACAGAATCCGCGTCAGGCTCAGAGGCTTTGATGTGCGCCTTGTCGACGACAGCGCAAGCAGTATCGTCAAGACTGTACAGTCCGCAGGAGCTAAAGTTTCCGGTCCGATTCCGCTTCCGACCAGAATCAACAAGTTCACCGTCCTGCGCTCGCCCCATGTTCATAAGAAAAGCCGTGAGCAGTTTGAAATGAGGACGCATAAGCGCCTTATTGATATTCTTGAACCTACATCGGAAGTCATGGATGCTTTGATGCGCCTGGAGCTTCCTGCTGGTGTGGATGTCGAAATCAAGCAGTAAGCTGTACAGCTTGCTTGAAATATGCTGAAACGCCCGGTTTCGTACCGGCCGCGTTCAACGCAGGAGAACCGAATGATCGGACTAATCGGAAAGAAGGTTGGAATGACCCAGGTTTTCGACGGCTCAGGGAAATTGATTCCTGTTACCGTCGTCCAGGTTGTTCCGAACGTCGTAGTCGGCAAGAAGGTCGCCGACAAAGATGGCTACAACGCAATTGTCGTTGGTGCCTATGAAAAGAAGAAGTCGAGGGTTTTGAAACCCTACGCCGGACAGTTCCCTGAGGGGATCGCTCCTACCAGAATCCTCCGCGAGATGCGCGATTTTGAAAAGGATGTCAAGGTTGGTGAAACGCTCGATGTTTCTCTTCTTGAAGGTGTGCGGTTTGTTGATGTGACCGCGACTTCCAAGGGAAAGGGCTTCCAGGGCGTTGTCAAGCGCTGGGGTTTTGGAGGCGGACGCAGTACGCATGGTTCCAAGTTCCACAGAGAGCCGGGATCGACAGGACAGAGTACCTACCCGCACAAAACTTTCAAGAATGTAAAACTTCCTGGAAGAATGGGAAGGGAGCGTGTTACGGTTTTAAATCTGAAAGTAGTTCGTGTTGACGCAGAAAAAGGTGTTGTCCTTATCAGGGGCGCCCTTCCTGGTCCGCGCAACTGCGATGTGCTTGTTCGCAAAGCGATCAAGAAGAACTGAAGGCGGAGGACCCAATGGAAAGCAAAGTAATTTCCGTAGAGGGGAAAGAGCTCAGGAATCTTGAGCTGTCCGAAGCCGTCTTCGGACTTCCCGTTAATGAAGATGTCATCTGGTATGCAATCAATAACGAACTGGCGAATGCCCGTGTCGGAACTGCTTGCACCAAGGACAGAAGTGAAGTGCATGGCACCAACCGCAGACCGTACAGCCAGAAAGGCACCGGCCGCGCTCGCCATGGTGATACGAAATCCAACGTCTATGTCGGCGGCGGTATTTCATTCGGCCCGAAACCCAGAGATTATTCCTACATGATGCCGCGCAAGGCGAAACAGCTTGCCATGAAGACTATTCTGAGCATGAAGGCTCAGGATGGGACTCTTGCGGTAGTAGAAGATTTTACGGTTGAGACTGGTAAGACAAAAGACCTGCTGAAAAAACTCTCAGTGGTTTTGAATGTCAAGGAACCCGAGCGCACTGTTCTCATCCTCAAGGATGACGATCCGATGCTCAAGCGCGCCGCAAGGAACCTTCACTGGCTTACCTACCTCTCATATAACAGGCTCAGGGCTCATGACCTCTTCTATGGCAGAAAAGTAGTTGTTCTCGAATCTGCCGCGAAGTTGCTCAATGAGATGTATGCTGGCAAATAAGGAGCGCCGAATATGGATTATAAATCGATTTTGATCGAGCCGGTGCTCTCCGAGAAGAGCAATCTCATGCGTGAGTCCGGCCAGTATGTGTTCAAGGTTGACTCCCGTGCCGATAAGCTCATGATCATGGAAGCCGTTGCGAAAATGTTCAACGTGCATCCTGTATCATGCAACATTATCAACGTCGCGTCAAAGCCCAAGCGGCTCCGCGGCAGACCGGGCAGAACCGCAGAATGGAAAAAAGCGATCGTCAAGCTCCAGAAGGGTGAAACGATTCGAGTATTTGAAGGTGCGTAAGGAAGTAAGGGGAAACTATGGGTATTAGAACTTTCAGGCCGATTACGCCAGGCCTGCGCCACCGCGTTCAGGTGGTGAATGATGAAATCACGACCAACAAGAGCAATCCCGAAAAATCCCTTACAAGGGGTAAGCCGAGCACTGGCGGTCGTGCGTCCAACGGAAGAATTTCCGTTCGGCATCATGGCGGCGGACACAAACGCCTCTATCGCCAGATCGACTTCAAGCGTGACAAGTTCGGTATTGCGGGGAAGGTTACTTCCATCGAATACGATCCGAACCGCAGCGCGAACATTGCCCTGATTACCTATGCTGATGGTGAAAAACGCTATATCATCAGCCCCAAGGATCTGAAGGTCGGACAGACAATCATGTCCGGTCCTACTGCTTCTCTTGAAGTAGGTAATGCACTGCCGCTGGAAAACATTCCGGCCGGCTTTACGGTGCACAATGTTGAATTGACCCTTGGTAAGGGTGGACAGCTTGCCCGCTCAGCCGGCGCGAGCGCTCTTATCGCCGGTTATGAAGGCGACTATGTGGTTCTCAAGCTCCCCTCGGGCGAGTTGAGAATGGTGTTCAAGAAGTGCATTGCTACCATCGGTGCCGTAGGCAACGAAGAGCACATGAATGAACGAATCGGCAAGGCCGGCCGTTCCCGGTGGCTGGGTATCCGCCCAACCGTCCGCGGTACTGTCATGAACCCTGTTGATCACCCGCATGGTGGTGGTGAAGGTCGAGGAAAGGGCTATAAACAGCCTGTATCACCGTGGGGCCAGCCTGCGAAAGGCTACAAGACGCGTGATCCGCACAAGCCTTCCGGCCGCTTCATAACCAAGCGCCGCAAGTGAGATAGGAGCATACTCGTGTCAAGATCCGTAAAAAAAGGGCCATTCATTGAGAAGAGCCTGTACAAGAAAGTAATTGATGCCAGCAAGTCTGGAGACAAGAAAATGGTGAAAACCTACTCCAGAACTTCCACAATCATTCCCGAAATGGTTGGACAGACTATTTCGGTGTATAACGGCAAGACCTGGGTTCCTGTCTATGTGACGGAGAACCTTGTCGGTCACAAGCTCGGCGAATTCGCTCCCACCCGCATTTTCCGCGGGCATGCGGGAAGCGATAAAAAAGCCGCAAAGTAATAGGGGTGTGACCATGGTTGACAACAAGACCGGTTACCGGGCAACAGCCAAATGGCTTATCGCTTCGCCCTTCAAGGTCCGCCCCGTCGCTGACCTTGTCAGGGGCAAGCCGTATACCGAGGCGCTGGCCATTCTGGACAATATGCCTCACAAAGGCGCCCGGCTTATCAGAAAAGTTGTGGTTTCTGCCGCCTCAAACGGCCTCAGCAAAAACCGCAAACTCGATGAAGACATGCTTTATATCAAGGAACTCAGAATCGACGAAGGTCCGAGAATGAGAAGAGTCTGGTTCCGTGCTCGCGGAAGAGCGGACATGCTCATCAAGAGAATGTGCCATATCTCCTGCGTAGTCGATGAAATCGGCAAGAAGTCGGAGGCGTAAGGTGGGTCAGAAAGTAAATCCGATCGGACTCAGGATCGGCATCAACAAAGACTGGAGTTCACGCTGGTACGTCGAGCCTCGCGATTACGCGAAAACGCTTCATGAAGATTTCGCGATTCGGAAGCGGATTCTCGAACTGCCGGAAGTTAAAGGCGCTGATGTCGCTGAAATCGAAATCATCCGCCATCCCCAGCGAGTTACGGTGATTATTCATACGGCACGGCCTGGCGTCCTTATTGGCGTCAAGGGCGCGAATATCGACAAAATCAGCCTTGAGATCCAGAAGGTCGCATCGAAGAAGGTGCAGATCAAGATCAAGGAAATCAAGAAGACTGATACCAATGCCCAGATTGTCGCCCAGAATATCGCCCGCCAGCTCGAGGGCCGCGGCTCTTTCAGAAAAACCATGAAGAGCGCTATATCGAATGCAATCAAGGGCGGAGCCCAGGGCTGCAAAGTTAGGCTTTCCGGCCGTCTCGGCGGCGCAGATATGTCCAGAACCGAAGAGCTCAAGGAAGGACGAATTCCGCTTCATACCCTCCGAGCCAACATCGATTACGGCTTCTATGAGGCCCAAACAACGTTCGGCAAGATCGGGGTCAAGGTCTGGATTTATCAGGGAATGGTTTACGCGAGCGACAAGAATGAAGACGCCGGCATGCTGGCGAAGAAAGCCCGGCGCGAACCAGCTGCCCAGGGAGCTGAGCGCCGCGAAGGCGGCGAACGCAGGCCCAGGCGCGAGCGTCAGGACACTTCAAGGGCTGACGACAGGGCAAGGAGCTAAATCATGCTTATCCCGAAGAGAGTAAAACACAGAAAGCAGCAGCGCGGAAGAATCCACGGTGATGCTCACTGCGGCAATACAATCGCCTTTGGCGAGTATGGTCTTGTCTGCCTTGAGCCGGAATGGCTGACCAATCGTCAGATTGAAGCCGCCCGTATCGCGCTGAACCGCTATATCAAGCGTGGCGGAAAGATGTGGATCAGGATTTTCCCGGACAAACCCTATTCCAAGAAACCCTTGGAAACTCGAATGGGTAAAGGAAAGCCGGGTCCTGAATACTGGGTCGCCGTTGTCAGGCCGGGAACTGTTCTGTTCGAACTTTCCGGTGTTGATGCGAAGGTGGCGGAAGAAGCGATGAGGCTTGCTGGATCGAAGCTTCCTGTCAAGACCAAATTCGCGACACGCGAGGAAACGGAGTAAGGCGATGAAAAATTCGTTTAAAGAACTTAAATACGAGGAACTTCTCGCCAAGCGCGAAGATCTCCGCAAGAAATATTTCGACCTCCGCTTCCAGATGGTTGTCGGGCATGTCGAAAATCCTCTTGAAAAGAGAAACCTTCGAAGACAGATTGCGCGGGTAGAAACCCTTATAACCCAGGCAAAAAAGAAGCTTGCCGGGGAACAGGCGTAAGGACCCGAGGAGATTATTGTGGATACCGACGTTCAGAACAAGAAGAAGGGAAAGCTGGTTCTGCAGGGGATCGTCACTTCCGACAAAATGGATAAAACCATTGTCGTCGAAGTCATGATGAGGAAACTGCACCCGCTTTACAAGAAGTACGTGACCAGGTCCAAGAAGGTCAAGGCGCACGATGAAACCAATTCTGCTCATATTGGCGACACTGTGCGAGTTGAAGAATGCAGACCGCTTTCACGCGACAAGCGCTGGCGGCTTATTGAAATCGTCGAAAAGGCGAAGTAAGCGAACGGGAGACAGGTATGATTCAAGTAGAGAGCATGCTCGCGGTCGCGGACAACTCAGGCGCAAAGACAGTTCAGTGCATTAAGGTACTGGGCGGTACCCGCCGGAGGTATGCCTCGGTAGGCGACATTATCGTCGTAGCCGTGAAGACCGCACTGCCGAACTCTTCAGTGAAGAAGGGAACGGTTGAAAAAGCCGTCATTGTCAGGACTCACAAAGAGTACCGAAGGCCTGACGGAACGTATATCCGCTTTGATGACAATGCATGTGTCATCATTGATGCCAACAAAAACCCGAAGGGCAAGCGCATCTTCGGACCGGTTGCCCGAGAGCTGCGAGAGAAAGACTATATGAAGATCATTTCGCTCGCGCCCGAGGTCCTGTAAGGAGAGAATATGACAGATTCCAAATTCAAACTCCGTCGGGAGGACCTGGTTCAGGTTATTGCTGGCAAGGATAAGGGTAAACAGGGAAAGATTCTCAAGATTGACAGGGAAAAGGGTCGAGTCATCGTCGCCGGTGTCAACATGATCAAAAAGGCTATGAAGAAAAAGAGCCAGACTGATCGCGGCGGCATTGTTGAAATTGAAGCGCCCCTCCACATTTCCAATGTGATGATCGTGTGCAAGAAATGCGGTCCTGTCAGAATCGGGTATAAATTTGACGGTGATACGAAAAAACGTGTTTGCCGAAAGTGCGGGGAGGTTCTCTGATGGCAGAGGCGAAAACAAGTTTACCCCGGCTCAAGAAGCTCTACCGGGAAAAGGTAGCTCCCGAACTCTTCAAAGAGATGGGATACGAGTCATTCATGCAGGTTCCGCGGCTTGTCAAGGTCGTCGTTTCCATGGGTGTCGGTGAAGCGAAAGAAAATAAAAAGCTTCTCGATGCTGCGGTCACTGACCTGGGCATCATTACCGGGCAGCATGCTGTCAAGACAAAGGCCAGAAAATCCATTGCTACTTTCAAGATTCGCCAGGGACAGGAAATCGGCGCTCGCGTCACACTTCGCGGCGATTACATGTGGGAATTTCTCGACAGGCTCATGAATGTCGCACTTCCCCGTGTTAAGGACTTCAGGGGAGTTAACCCGAACGCCTTCGATGGCCATGGGAACTATTCTCTGGGTCTGAACGAGCAGATTATTTTCCCTGAAATTGATTTTGATAAAATCGAAAAGGTGATGGGGCTTAACATCGCGATCGTAACAACCGCGAAAACCGACAAAGAGGCGAAGAGCCTCCTTGGCATGTTAGGCATGCCCTTCAGAAAGTAAGGAAGGAAACATGGCTCGAAAGGCAATGATTTTAAAGGCTCAAGAAAAGCCGAAGTACATGACCAGACTGGTTCGCCGCTGCGCAATCTGCGGACGCGCCAGAGGTTATATGAGAAAATTCGACATGTGCCGAGTTTGCTTCCGGAAGTACGCTTCTGAAGGCAAAATCCCGGGCGTGACGAAGTCGAGCTGGTAGGAGGAAGCGATGAGCGTAACAGATCCCGTAGCGGATATGCTGACAAAAATCCGCAACGCAAATGCAGCCCGTCACGAAAAAGTTGATATCATGGCCTCCAAGCTCAAACTTGAAATTGTCAAGATTCTCAAGACTGAGGGCTATATCAAGAATTTCAAGAAGATCCAGGCTGATGGCGTCAATATCATCAGGGTGTTCCTGAAATATGACGAAGCTAACAACCCTGTTCTTCATGGGCTGGACAAAGTTTCAAAACCAGGCAGGCGCGTTTACTCCGGCTACAAGGAGATTCCGCGTGTTTTCAATGGCTATGGAACACTGATAATTTCAACATCGGACGGTGTTATCACCGGAAAGAAAGCTGTTGAAAAGCAGGTTGGCGGTGAGCTTATCTGCACCGTCTGGTAATCAAGGGGAAATGCGATGTCAAGAATCGGAATACGGCCGGTCCAGATACCACAGGGAGTAAAGGTTGCAGTAACCCCCACCTCTGTGACGGTTGAAGGGCCCAAGGGAAAATTGGTTCAAGAGTACATTCCAGAAGTCGAAATAGCCGTTGAGGGATCCACTGTTGTTGTCAACAGGAAATCAGATTCCAAGCAGGCCAAGGCTTTTCACGGTCTCTACAGAAACCTGATCAACAATATGGTGATCGGCGTTTCCCAGGGATTCAAGAAAACGCTGGTTTTGAACGGCGTCGGCTACCGTGCCGAATTGCAAGGCAATCTCCTTGTCATGAGCCTCGGATATTCCACCGACTTTGCCGTGGTAGTTCCGCAGGGTCTTGCAGTGACTGTCGAAGCAAACGGCCAAAAGGTTGTTGTTTCGGGTATCGACCGGGCTCTGCTTGGCAAGTTTGCCAGCGAGGTGCGTTCTCTCAGGGAACCTGAACCCTACAAGGGAAAGGGAATCCGCTATGAAGATGAGAAGATTCGCAGGAAGGTCGGAAAGACCGGTGTGAAGTGAGGCGCAAACAATGAGCGTTAAAGAATTAAGCGACAAAATCCGAAAGCGCGCGAAGCGCAAGGTTTCCGTACGAAAGACTATTTCCGGAACCGCTGAAAAGCCCAGAATGAGCATCTCTATGTACAGGTGATTGATGATACCGCCGGTCATACTCTAGCTTCCGCTTCCACCCTGGAAAAATCCCTCAAGGATATCGGGCATACCGTCGAAGGCGGCGGAAAGCTTGGAGAAGAAATCGGCAAGAGGCTTTTGGAAAAAGGAATTACTACTGTGGTTTTTGACCGGAACGGTTACAAGTATCACGGTATCGTGAAAGCAATCGCCGATGGCGCCCGCAAAGCCGGGCTGAAATTCTAGGGGGCTTCTGTGGAAAGAAATAGAAGAGAAGATGCACAGCCACGCGATAATTTTACCGAGAAGCTCGTTCAGCTGAACAGGACAGCGAAAGTTGTAAAAGGCGGCCGAAGATTCTCGTTTTCAGCTCTCACGGTGGTTGGAGATCATCAGGGTAATGTAGGATTTGGCTTTGGCAAGGCAAACGATGTCACCGAAGCCATTCGAAAATCAGTAGAAAAGGCAAAACGAGCGGTTGTCCATGTGCCCGTCAAAAATGGGACTCTGCCCCATGAAGTGACCGGTGTCTACAAGGCTACCAATGTTTTGATCAAACCGGCCTTCCCCGGCTCCGGCGTTATCGCCGGCGGTCCTGTTCGCGCCATTCTGGAAGTCGCTGGCTATACCGATGTCATTTCCAAGTGCATTGGTTCCAGAAACTCAATGAATATCGTCAGGGCTGTTTTCAACGGCATGGACAAACTTATGGATGCCAAAGCCGTTGCCAAAAACCGCGGCAAGACCTTAAAAGATCTGTGGGGTTGATCATGGCTAAAATTGAAATCACCCTTGTGAGAAGCACTATCCATCAGAAACCGGTCATGCGGGCGACAGTTCGCTCTCTCGGCCTGCGAAAGATTGGATCTTCCACAATCAAAGAAGCGACTCCTGCCATTCTTGGCATGGTCAATACAGTGAAACACCTTGTTTCCACCAAGGAGGTCGAATAATGTCCGACTATCAGCTTCATGCTCCTGAAGGTGCGAACAGGAAGAAAAGAATCGTCGGCCGCGGACAGGGTTCCGGACTTGGAACCACTGCCGGCCGCGGCAACAAGGGACAGCAGTCCCGATCCGGCGGAAAGACCTATCCAGGTTTTGAAGGCGGCCAGATGCCGCTGTACCGCCGTCTTCCCATGAGAGGATTTTCCAACCAGCCTTTCCGCAAGGAGTGGCAGATTGTGAATGTCGGTGATCTGGAGACAAGATTTCAGGCTGGAGATACGGTTGATGCCGCATCCCTCTTGA
>JAJTBL010000043.1 GCA_021286925.1 Spirochaetia bacterium
ATGCCGCCGCGGCCTGCCTGCTTGACCCGGATTCCCTTTCTGCGTTTGTCGTAGAGTGAAAAATTGAGCAGGCCAAGCCAGGTATGCTCGGCGGCCCGTCCCGTGGAAACCACGGCAACATGCTGGCGGTCTTCTTCGTTTGCGGCAAAGGCGTGGGTCAGCTGTTCGGCGAGCAGATGGGTATCGGACTCGAGTTCTGCCGGCGCTTCAAAAACCTGAATTTTCCCTTCATCGCCGTCAATATAGATAATCAAATCTCTGTCCGATTTGCCGCTCAGCTCGAGCGCATCGAAGCCTGAAAATTTGAGATAGGGGCCGAAATATCCGCCGACGTTGGAATCGATGGGAATGCCGGTCAGCGGCGAAAAGGTGACAACCAGGCTCTTGCCGGATCCGGGATAGTTGGTGTTGCCGCACAGGGGACCCATGGCGATGACTATGTCATTTTCCGGATCGTCCCATTTGGTTTCCGGTTTGATCGCGTCCCAGAGCAGGCGCATGCCGAAGCCCTTGCCTCCGATAAAGCGCTTTTTCATCTCTTCGGAAACGGGTTTTTCAGCGATCGCGGGTGATTCCGGCGGCAGGATGGCGCCGGGTTTTCCGCCGCTCAGTTTGCCTACATCGACAGCGAGTGTCCGCATATTGTAGCCGCGGAGAACGGGCTTTTTCTCATAAGAATATTCGGTGACGAGTTTGAATTCGGCTTTCTGGATACTCATGCCTGTGCCTCCGGAGTTTTCGGTTTCTCTTCCTTGGTTGCGATTTCGAGGGCGCCGGTCGGGCATTCTTTGGCGCAGGCGCCGCAAGCAATGCATTTGAATACCGTACTTTGCCCGGGATAATACCGCATGGCACCGATCGGGCAAATGGCAACGCAGGCAAGACAGCCGACGCACTTTTTCTTGTCGACGAGGACAACACCAGCCTTGCTGATTGAAATAGCCTGCACCGGGCATTCGTCGACACAGAGGCGGCATTCCTGATCGCAGACGGTGATCTGAAATTGGTTTTTGCCGGTATTCTGAATGACGATCGAGGATTTTGCGGGATTCTCTTCCTTGAAATACAGCCGTGAACAGACCGATACGCAGGTATTGCACCCAACACACTTTTCATCGGTATGCTTGAGATATTTTATCACAGTCGCCGAAGCCTCCCTTTATTGACGTGATGAGGACTTATAGTATACCAGAAAACCGCAAAAATCGCAACGAAAAATGGATACATCAGAGAATTGGAAACCGCCGCATCTGGTTCTCTTGATTATGCCGTGCATTTTGGCTAAGGTTAAATTTGTGAAAATCACCATCAATCTGCAGGAAGAAGAATTTCCGGAAGAACGGCTTTCAATTGCTGAAATTCTGAAAAAAAAGAATTATTCGTTTCCGCACATCATCACCAGGCTGAATGGAAAGCTGGTCGAGCGCGGGCAGCGCGATTCGACCTATGCCCAAGATGGTGATGATGTCGAACTCTACCATCTCATCTCGGGAGGCTGAATCGATGAATAAAGCCCAACTGCAGGCCTACTTCGGTCGCTTCGCCGGTATTCCAGATCATATACAAGCTTCCTGACACCAGGGATTGCCTGCCGAGCGTCATCTCCGCGGCGAGTTCCGCCTTGAGCGAATAGCTGAGCGGCGGCTGCGGCCCGAGCCAGCTGGAGGCATAAGGGCTGTTGTAGGTATATTCGTCCGACTCTGAGCCAAGCATTGCGAAAGTTCCTGTCGCTTTCAGGCTGAGGCGCTCTTTTGAATACCGCAGATCCGCACGGAAAAGCATCCGGTCAGGTCCCAAAGGATAGGAAAACCACGGCTGGACAACAGCCCAGCCGAAATTCTGGTTCTGCAAAAAATACCGGGTGTAAAAAGCTTCGTTCGGGGCTGAGGCAACCCGGCGGTACAGATAGGTCGATGCCCAATACCATTGCAGGCTTGCCTTCAGCCTGCCGTCCAGCTGTTCAGGCCCTAGGCTGACCATATAATCCTTCCGATAAAACCTGGCACGTTCCGAACTGTGTCCGGGAATCAGCACCGCTTCGACCCCCGCTTCAAATCCGAAAGCGTTGGGGTTGGACGCTGTGCTTTCAGAACCAAGCTGGAAATCATCCATGAGGATACCGCTCCAGGCTCTAAGGCGTTCGGAGGGTTTCAGCTGACCGTCCAGCTTGAACATGACATTGGAACCGCCCGCGAAAAGATGATGATAAATAAGGAAGGGACCGATATCCTGCAGATCGAGAGGAACTCCCGCAACCGTGTTGAACTCGGCAAGGCTTGCCGACCAAACGGGAAAATCGAATCCAATCTGGTGGAGAAAGAGGGATTTGCCATCATTGCCTGATCTCCGCTGGGTGCTGATGGCGAGAAAATCGTACCGAAGACTGCCAGCGCCGAGGGGCGCTTCGAGTTCCGCAAGCACATGATCATACCAGGGATTGGCTCCTGAGACGGTCAGCGAATAGGTCCCGGCGCCGATATTCAAGGACCGGCGGCCGGCGGAAAAGCGCCAGCCATTCCCAAGGCCTTCCACAAAGCCGACATTGGGGTAGTTGTTGGAAAAAAAGAAGGTTGTATAGTCGTGATTGATGGGAAGATTGACCAGGCTTCCGCCGAGATACAACTCACCGACATCCTGCTGGAGCTCAACTGACATGACGGCAGACAGAGGGCCGCGTTTGAGGCTGAATCCAGCGGTCAGAAATGCCGGCCGGCTGTAAAACCATTCCAGATAGGAAGCCGGAACCGGAGCTCCTGAAGCAAGCGCCGGGCGAGTGGTCAATTCGACAAGCGGAGCTATATCCAGCCAAACGCCAGCACCGGAATCTGCCGTTTTCGGTTTCACCCTTTCCTGCGAATGCGCCTCAAGCGGGATGGCAAAAACCAGCAGCATGAGCAGAAGGGGTACAGCAGTGCCGCAGCGTTTCAGTTCAGTCACCAAAATTCGCTTCCGAAGGCTCATGCTTTTTGCGCCAGGCTGTCATGCAGGTCGATGTCTTTCGCGTCCCAGGGATAGACAATCCAGACATCGCCCAACTGCTGGCCAACGATATAGTGGGATACCTCAGGCGGCATGGTTCCGCGTTTTTCCTTGTTTTTATTGTGCAGAACAGCGACAGAAATCGCGGCGGGATGATGACGGAGCAGTTCCGTGACACAGTATTCCAGCGTTGTCCGCGAGTCATCGACCTCGTCGACCAGCAGGATCCGCTTTCCAGCCAACTGGTGTTCAGCCTCTTCGATCCATTGAACCTTGCGGGGAAATTCGGTTGGCTTGTCGTTGGCGTCATAGTACGCGATGCCGACGGCGAGAATGGGCTTGCCCAGAAAGGTTCTGATGATGCGGGCGGGGATAAAGCCGCCGGTTCCTATGGCAACGATGACATCCGGCTCGAAATTGCAGGCTGTAATCTGTTCCGCCATGCTTTTGGCTGTCTTGTGGATTTCCTGATAGGTAAAATAGCGCTTTTCCATGGAAGGATTTTAAAGCCTGCCGGACATTTTTGCAATCCAGGCTCCAGAATTTTGTCGAATTGCGCGTCTGCCCGCTTGACAATTTAATTGATAATGATTATCAATATCAATATGAACGAACGCGAAATCTTCACCAGTTTCCTGAAACGGAAAGGATTGAAGATGACCCAACCCCGCGAGACAGTTCTGCAGGCTTTTTTAGCGCACGAAGGTCACCTGACAACCGAAGATATCCTCCACGCATCACGGATGATTGACGCTTCCATCGGCCAGGCTACCGTGTTCCGAACCATGAAGCTGATCGCTGAAGCCGGCCTCGCCCGAGACGCCTGCCAGGACGATGGACCGAGGAAATATGAGCACGCCTATCTGCATTCGCATCATGATCACCTGCATTGTATCGGCTGCGGCAAGGTGATCGAATTTTTCGATCCTGATATCGAGCAGGCACAGGAAGCCATTTTCAAACAATATGGTTTTACCGCAATCGGTCACCGGATGGAATTGCAGGGGTTGTGCGCGGAATGTTCAGCACAGCAGGATAAAACAAGGACGCAACCATGAGGCTTTCTGATT
Source organism: Spirochaetia bacterium (assembly GCA_021286925.1). Taxonomy (GTDB): domain Bacteria; phylum Spirochaetota; class Spirochaetia; order Treponematales; family Rectinemataceae; genus JAJTBL01. The sequence goes on from JAJTBL010000043.1 coordinate 4,050, forward strand.
TGAACCCGGGTACTTCGTTCAGTGTTGTACGTGTCATGATCGGCGGACAGATCGGCAAGCGGCTGGCTGACATGGGATTTACCGAAGGCGCCGAGGGACTGATTGTCCGCGGCGCTTTCATGCACGGTCCGCTTCAGATTCGAATCCGCGGCTACGATATTCTGATCCGGCGCGGCGAAGCGCATTTAATCGAAGTCAAGCTTGCTGAAGGAGCGCAGACAGAGCCTTCAGCAGAGGCAGAGGCGCAGGCACAGACGCCATACAGCACATCAGCGCTCCGCCCGAACTTCCAGTTTCTCCAGGAAGGACGGCCGGGATATCGAATTCGACATGGAAAAGGCAGGATGGCGCGGTTTTTCGGTCGCGATACAGACTGCTGCGGCAAGTGATTGAATTTTCACAACAGGAAATAGTATGTCCCAAAACACGGAAAGGACGATAAGGATCGCGCTTGCAGGCAATCCGAACGCTGGCAAGACCAGCATGTTCAATGCCCTGACCGGCTCGCATCATAAGGTTGGCAATTATCCGGGTGTTACGGTGGAAAAGCGCGAAGGAAGCCTGGAATATCGCGGCACGAAGTTCCACCTGATAGACCTGCCGGGAATTTACAGCCTGACCGCGTATTCGCTTGATGAGGTTGTAACGAGGGATTTCGTGCTGGATGAAAAGCCGGACATTGTCGTGGATGTTCTGGATTCGACCAATCTCGAACGAAACCTCTACCTCTGCCTGCAGTTCCAGGAACTTGGCATTCCAGTTGTCGCCGCGCTCAATATGTCTGACGAGGCTGAACAAAACGGGCTTCTGATTGACGCGAATATGCTTTCGCGGACATTGGGAATTCCGATGATCAAGACGGTCGGAACCGAGGGGAAGGGCAAGGAAGCGCTGTTGGACGCGGTGCTGGAGGCTGTTGAGGCGGGAAGTTCAGGGAAGATGCCGAATTACGGCACGGAAATCGAGGCGAAGCTGGCGCTGCTGGAAGCGGGGCTGAAGTCCGATGCGGTTTTTTCCGACAAGTATCCGCCACGCTGGATGGCGATCAAGCTGATAGAAAACGATGAGCATGCGATTGCGACGCTGTCGCAGCATGGCTCAGGGGCAAAGCTGAAGGCGCAGGCCGAAGAGTATCGTGCCTGGCTTTCCAAGCATTTCGGCAAGGATGCCGAGATCATCATCACCGAACAGCGGTATGGGTATATCCGTGGCGCTCTGAAGGAAGCGGTGAAAAAAATCCCGCGGTTCAAGGCTTCGGTAACCGAGTCGATTGACAAGGTTCTGATGAACGAATTTCTCGGACTGCCGGTTTTCTTCCTGATAATCTGGGGCATTTTCAAATTGACGTTTGCGGTCGGCGAATTTCCGGTTCAGCTGCTTGAGCGGTTTTTCGCCGGGCTCTCCAGTTTGCTGATGGCGGCCCTGCCCGCGGGCTTTTTCCGCTCCCTGCTGGTGGATGGGATTATCGCCGGCGTGGGCGGAGTATTTTCGTTCGTGCCGCTCATCGTGATGCTCTTTCTCAGCCTTTCCATTCTCGAGGACACGGGCTACATGTCGCGGGCAGCTTTTCTGACGGATAAATTTCTTCATGCCTTCGGCCTGCATGGTCAGTCCTTCATGCCGCTGATGCTGGGGTTCGGCTGTACAGTCCCGGCCATCATGGCGACGCGGACGCTCAAGAGCCCGCGTGACCGAATCGCGACCATTCTCGCGGTGCCGTTCATGAGCTGCGGCGCCAAGCTGCCGGTCTATGTCCTGCTTGCGGGGGCGTTTTTCACAAAGAACCCGGGCAATGTTGTCATGGCGATTTATCTTGCCGGTGTCATTCTTTCCATGGTTTCCACGGTTTTCCTGCGCAAAACGGTATTGAAAGGTCAGACGACGCCTTTTGTCATGGAGCTCCCGCCCTATCGGATGCCGACTGTTCGGGGCATATTCTGGCATGTCTGGGATAAAACCTGGCAGTATGTCAAAAAGGCAGGCACGGTCATCCTTGCGGCCTCGGTGCTGATCTGGGTTATCACAACCTTCCCGCAGGTTGGCAACGAGAGCGAACTTGCAAGCCGCTTTGCCGATGAAGCCCGGATCGAAGCTCCTGCGGCTGCGCAGGAACAGTTGGACGGGATTGTCGCTGCACGGCTTTCAGAATACCGGCTCGAGCACAGCATCGCCGGCAGTATTGGAAAATTCCTGACGCCTGTCATTCAGCCGCTGGGCTTCAATTGGAAAATTGGCGTCGCGCTGATTCCCGGATTTACCGCGAAGGAGCTGGTCGTATCGACGCTGGGGATTCTGTATGGGGCGCAGATCGACGCGGGGGACGGCGCTTCCCTGCAGGATGCTTTGCGCAATGATCCCCGGATGAATCCGCTGGTGGCTCTGACGCTGATGGTGTTCATTCTGGTCATGCCGCCATGTTTCGCCAGCCTGGCGACTATTCGGGCTGAAGCGGGAAACCGCTGGATGCTCTTTCAGGTTGGGTATTCACTCACCCTGGCGTGGGTACTCGCCTTCCTGGTGCGAGCGGCTGGCAGCCTGCTGACCGGCATGTAGACAGTCGGCGCAGGTGCCTGTCGCGTACAAGGTGTGCGAGCGGATTCTGACGCCGGTTGCTGCCTCCATCTGGCTGAGCAAGGGCTCCACCCTGCACTCCCCCAGATCCACAAACCGATGACAGACTTCGCAGTGGAACCAGTGCCGGTGCTTTGCGGAATTGGCGACATAATAGCGTTCAGTGCCATGTTCCCGGCAAAACAGCACGAATGAATCAGCCAGCCCCTGTTCCTCCAGGTAGTGAAGTGAGCGATAGACGGTTGCGGTATCGCAGGAACTCAGGGTCCGGGCTTCCACGCCAAGCGCAGAGAGCGGTGTTTCCGCCGTTTCAAGAATTTCAAGGATTTTTTTCCGGGTTCTGGTCATGCTTTTTCGCCCTCCTCACAAAAACTACGCCAGTTTTCTGATCCGAAGCGCCGAAACCAGAAGAAAAACAGCGCCCGCAACCAGCACAACGACCGCCCCAGATGGAAGATCCATCTGCCAGCTCACCAGAAGGCCGGTGAGCGAAAAAATCAATGAAAAAACAGTGGCGCTCACCATCATGCCGCTCAGATTTTTCGAAAAATAGCCAGCTGTTCCCGCTGGCAGGGTCAACATGGCAATAACCATGACAATCCCGACAAAGGTTTGCAGGAGGACAACAGCGATCGCAGTTATTGAAAGTAGAACCAGAAACACCGTATCGGCAGGTACGCCGCGTGTTCTGGAAAATTCTTCATCAAAGGCGGTCGCTTCGATTTGGGGATAGAAACGCCAGGCAAGCACAATAACGATGACATCGAGGATTGCCAGCAGGATAATGTCGCGGGTCGAGACCAGGAGGATGTTGCCGAAAAGATAACTCATGGGGTCAGCATAGCCGGGGGTTTTGGCGATGAACAGAATACCGATGCTCATGCCGATTGCCCACAGTGCGTTGATGACCGTATCTTCCCGCTGTTTGGCTTTCAGCGAAACCACACCGATGAGCGCGGTGGCATTGACAGCAAAGAGCAGGGCCCCGGCTATCGGCGGCATTCCCGGCACAATATTTTTTGCGGCAAGAAAAATCGCCAGACCTATGCCCCCAAGCACGGCGTGAGAAATTGCGCCTGCCAGGCCGGCTATCCGCTTGACGGTAACAATGGAACCGAGAACGCCAAAAAGAATGCTCGCCAACACGCCCGCCAGCACGGCATTCCTGACAAAGGGCATGGAAGGATCAAACAGGGCCGCTATGAAACTCATCGTGCGGCTCCTTGCCCTTCTGTATTACAACAAGCATCGTCGGGCAAATCGGTGTCATGAAGAATGCGGACAACATGACTGCCGTACAAATCCACCGGAACATCTTCAGCAGGAACCGCAGCGTGCCGCACCACATGATGGCTCCCCTTCCCATCTTCGGTAACACAGAGCACAACATCTGTCAGCGCTGAAACAAAACCGGTATCGTGTGTCGCAATCAGAATAGTCGCCGTTTTCTTCAGATTGCCCAGCACCGTATAGAGCCTTTTTTCGCTTTCCACATCCATATTGGCTGTCGGCTCATCGAGAATCAAAAGCCGGGGATTGCTCGCCAGGGCGCGCGCAACAAGGACCCGGCGCCGCTGACCGCCTGAGAGCGCCGCATACGGGCGCTTGCGCAAATCCGCAACCTCAGCAAGCTCAAGCGCCGTGTCCACATCAGCGCATCGCTTTTCCAGACAGCCCCGGCCAAGGCCCACAAGCCTGCCCATTTTTACCACTTCTTCGACCGAAATGGGAAAAGAGCTGTCAAAATTCATATACTGCGGCACATAGCCGATCGATGCCTGCACGGATCGAGGACTCGCGCCGAAAACTTCAACCTTTCCCGAAGCAGGAACGGCAAGCCCCATGACAAGCCGAAGCAAGGTTGTCTTCCCCGCCCCATTCGGGCCGACAAGCGCCACAAATTCCTTTTCATGGACATGAAATGAAGTATCCCGCAAAACATCGACTTCTCGATGCGAAAAACTGACCCTTTCAAACCGAATCGCTACCTTATGTTCCATTATTAATCCTCGCGGCTGAATCCGCGCCGCCTGCGCCAGCTTTCCGCCTCAGCGTGCAGCTTTTTTCAAGGCATTCCCCATAATCATTATATTCTCGAGCCAATTCGGCGCAAGCGGATCGATTTCCACCACAGAACCGCCGATCGCCTTCGCGACAGTCTTCGCAGCATTAGTTGAAAATTGCTTCTGGACGAAGATAACTTTGACCTTGTCGTCCTGGGCCTGTTTGATAAGCTCTGCAAGCGATTTCTGCGAAGGTTCCTTACCGCCAGCCTCCACCGCTTCCTGAATAATTCCAAATTCATCAAAGAAATAACCAAATGAGGGGTGGTAGACAAACACCGTCTGCCCTTTCATCGGCGACAAATCCTTTTTCAGCTGAGCAAACGCAGCATCAATCGCCTGAACATAGCTGTCATGATTCTGTTTGTATTGCGCTTTGCCGGCAGGGTTAAGCGCTGTCAGCGCATCCAGCATGACGGCAAGCTGGGCTTTGACCGCATCATATCCCAGCCAGACATGTGGATCTTTACCGCTTTCTTCCTCTGCCTGGGCCGCCTCGCCTTCATGATGATGAGATTCAAGGTTCCTATAGACGACACCCGATGTCGTGTCGATGATTTTCAGCTTCGGATAGAGGGCTTTTATTTTCGGCATCAGTGCGTTTTCAAATTCGACGCCAATCGTAAACCAAATTGAAGCTTTGCCAAGCTCGGTCATCTGCCAAGGACTCGGCTCGTAATTGTGCGGCGAAGCGCCCGGACCGACCAGCGTCACAACGCTGACACTGCCGCCCGCGATTTTCTGCACAAACTCCGCCTGGGGCAGGATGCTCACCGCGACAACAGGCTTTTGTCCTGAGGATGAGGAAGTCTGCGCCGAGATCGCTGACAGGGGCAGGCCCAGGAAAAGGACGGCCGCAAGCCCTGCGATAATGGGAATATAGCCTCGCCTTAGCGCAGGCTTTTTTTGACCGCTGTGATTCGTTTGTTTCATACATTCCTCTTAAAAATGCGAATGATTTGCAAATATACCCAATAAATTTGAAAATTGCAATCGGTTGAGCCAATTTCAATACTTTATTCGTTTTGAAATTGGCTTTGCGGTTTCTCGCGGTTCTTGTGAACCGCTGCAAAACGCGCGCAATTTAGTGTTGGTCTTTCAAAATGCTTCTGCATTTTGGAAGACCCTCTGTCTGCAAAAAATTCGACATAAAAAAGAAAACGATCAATCGTGCAAAATCAAACTAAATGATATTGATAATA
>JAJTBL010000044.1 GCA_021286925.1 Spirochaetia bacterium
AAGTCTTTTTGATACCCTCTATATCGTTGTCGCGGTCAATGGCGCCAAGACTCCTTTTTTCAGTCTTGAAGAACGAATCCAGCTCTTGACGGAAATCGCACAGGAGCACCAGCTTGCCAATGTGATTGTTGCGAAGGCTGACGGACTGCTGGTTGCCTTCGCGAGAAACCATGGCTGCCGTGTTCTTGTCAGAAGCATTCGCAACTCCCATGATTTGATGTATGAGCAATCCATGGCATCCATGAATCGCCGTCTGGATCCGGAGATAGATACGATTTTTTTGCCGGCGAGGCAGGAATTGGCTGATGTAAGTTCATCCGCTGTCAGGGAATTGATAGCTCTGGGAAGGCTTCCTGATGGAATCGTACCCCAAAATGTAAGGAAAGCAATAGAAAACAGGCGCGGACTACTTACATAAATTTGGAAAATAATGTACTGTTTTATGCGTTTGCATTGGAATTTTAACTTGACAAAATTCCATTTTTTGTTTACTGTCGCCAATTATATTGGCTGAATATCAGAAGTAATGAGGTTATATCATGGCTGTACCCAAATTTAGAACTTCCAAGGCGAGAACTCGCAGAAGACGTTCCGTCAATATGAAGCTTACGGTTCCTACCATTGTACAGTGCGGAAACTGCGGCAACCCCGTCCTTCTTCACCGCGTCTGTCCAAAATGCGGCTTTTACAGGGGTAAGCAGATTTTCTCCCCTGAATCCAAATAAGGAGAATTTTGATGGACGAACTTTTTGAGAAAATTAAGAAGATCATCGCTGATAAGCTTGAGGTTGAAGAGAGCAAAATAACCATGGATGCCAGCTTCCGCCAGGATCTCGGCGCTGATTCTCTCGATACCTATGAACTGGTCTATGGTATTGAAGAAGAACTCGGTATCCAGATTCCGGATGAGAAAGCCAACGAATTCGAAACCGTTCGTGACGCATACGAATTCATCAAAACCCAGGTAAAATAACTTTCTTGTCAGGCGGGGGAGGCCGCGGTTTGGCTTATGGACAAACAGAACGAAATCCCTCGCCATGAACTTCTTCAAAGCTTTCAGAATTCTTTATCTATTTCATTTTCAAATATTATTTTACTAGAAACAGCTTTAACACATCGTTCTTGCCGTGATGCAACGGTGCTGCACAATGAACGCCTCGAGTTTCTCGGAGATTCCGTGCTTGGGCTTGCAGTTGCCCAGATTGTGTATTCCGCGCTTGAAGGCAGGCCGGAAGGTGAACTTGCCAGCGTCAAAAGCAGGGTGGTTTCCGAACAGGTTCTTTCAGGCATTGCGGAACAGATTGGGCTTCCGGGAATCATTCGGCTTGGAAGAGGTGAAGAACTCTCTGGCGGCCGGCAGAAAAAAGCCATCCTGGCCGATGCGCTTGAAGCCCTTATCGGCGCCTTGTATCTCGATCAGGGTTTTGAAAGCGCTTTTGAACTCGTTAAAAAACTATTGGAAAAAGAAATACATGATGCATTGAAAGGCAGCAGCAAGGATTGGAAGACAATCTTGCAGGAGTTTGCCCAAAAGGAATATAAAAACCTGCCAGTCTATAGCCTGACAAAAACAGAAGGACCGGATCATGCGCGGCTCTTCCATGTAAGCTGCGAAATTGCCGGAAAAATCTATGGGCCGTACGCGGGGAAAACCATTAAAGAAGCCGAAAGGCTCGCAGCGGAAAACGTTTGCAGGACTTTGGCACGGTCGAGCAGGCGAAGCGCAAAACTGATCCAAGAGATAGCGGGGTTGCAGCGCTGAGTTCTGGGGCATTTGCATGCCCATTCTTTGCTCATAGATATTTCGACTTTAATTTCCCGGCGATTTTTAAAAGTGTTTCGCGTTCGTTCTGCGATGGATCATCGAGCACCGTTTCAAGAAGCTCATGCAAAATTTTCCCGATAACAGGACCCTTTGGGATGCCGGCAGCCATCAAATCATTTCCTGAGATTTTCAAGTCCTTGAGCTGAAGCGCTGACTGCTCTGTGAGAATCGCGTCGATTCTTTTTCGGAATGGAACAAGGCTGCGCGGGTCAGCAGGAATGCCGGTTGTCGCACTTCCATCAGCCAGCCTCAGCAAAAACAGCCGTTCAAGGTAAGGCTCGCCAGCCTTGGCGATAAAGCGGCGAACCGCGGCGTCTGTCCAATTGTCCTCATAATGGAACATGTGCAAAGCAATCAGATGGCAAACGGTGTCGATGCAGTCGTTGGGATATTTAAGTCGCCGTAAAGCCTGTGCCGCCAGCTCGACCGATTTTTTATCATGATTGTAAAAGGTTGGAATTCCCTGTTCATCTGCGCTTTTTACGAAAGGCTTTCCGGCGTCATGGAAGAGGGCGGCTAGCCGAAGCTCGAGGTCAGGCATGCAGGCGTCAACTGTCAGAAAACCGTGATCCAGAACATCAAAGACATGCATGCCTTTTTGCTGGCAGTTTCTGCCGGGTAAAAGCTCAGGTATGATATGAGCCATGAGTCCGGTAGACTCGAGCAGACGGAGTCCGACCGAGGGCACGGGGCTCAAGAGTATTTTGGAAAGTTCATCGCGAATCCGCTCCCATGAAACCTTTTTAAAAGCTTCAATGCAGGCAGGAATGGCGGTATATGTTTCCTCCTGGATTGAAAAGCCTAGCTGGGAAGCGAAACGAACAGCGCGAAGCGGACGCAAACCGTCTTCAGAAAAGCGCTCGAGCGGATTTCCAACCGTTCTTATTGTTTTCATGGCAATGTCGACCTGTCCATTGAAAGGGTCGATCAGGCTGGCATTGGAAATATCATAGGCAATCGCGTTCATGGTAAAATCGCGGCGGGAGAGGTCCTCGATGAGGTCGTGTGTAAATTCGACTGCATCGGGGCGGCGGGAATCGCTGTAGCCCTTTTCAAGTCTGAATGTTGTCACTTCGACTGAATGCGAGCCAATCAAGACGGTCACGGTTCCGTGTTTAATACCGGTTGGGACGACACGGTTGAACATTCGCATGATATCCTGCGGATCGGCGTCGGTGGCAATGTCAAAATCATTCGCGACAGAGCGTCCAAGCAAATAGTCTCTGACCGCTCCGCCGACAATGTAGGCTTTTTTCCCGCTCTTCTGGATTTTTTCTATTATGAAAATTATTTCATGCGGTATTCGGAACTTTCGAAGTTTCATGCAATGCAACCTTTCAAAAATCTGCAGACGGAATGCTGGCACAGCACGCGGCAGCAGCAGCTTCACAGAGCATCTTCCATTGCTCACCGCAGCTGTTTTTGAGAATAGCCGAAAAAATGTGCGGTTGTCCATCACGGGAGGATGACGGGCATTGACAAGTCCTGGCATGTTCAAGGAACATGAAACAATGAATTGTCTGGTCATAACCGGGGGAGATGCTCCCAATGCCGAAACTCTGCGGAACCTGGCCGCTCGCTGTCAACTCGTTATTGCGGCCGATTCCGGATTGGACACCGCTATGGCTGCTTCAATCCTGCCTGCAATCGCCGTTGGAGATTTCGACAGCACTGAAATTCAGCTGGATTCCCTGATTTCGCAGGGCATTTCGATAGTCAGGTATCCTGAAGACAAAGACGATACGGATACTGAAATAGCGCTGAAACTGGCTCAGGACAAAGGGGCAGACTACATTATTCTGGCAGGGGCCGGTGGCGGGCGGCTGGATCATCTGCTGGGGGTTTTTGCCATGTTTTCCCGAAAACTGCACCCTGATGAATGGCAGACGCAGACGGATTCCATTTTTTGCGTGCCCGCAGGAACGACGAGGCTTTTTAAGACCTTTGAACAGGCTGTCGTTTCAGTTTTCCCCCTTGGTCAGGCTTCAAGCGGGATGCGTTCCAGAAATCTCAAATGGGCGCTGGATGGGCTTGTCTGGGGACTAGGTTCTTTCGGTGTCAGCAATCGATGCCTTGGCTCTGAGTTTTCAATCAGTGCGGGGACTTGTCCGCTTCTGGTCATTACGCCTTCAGGAACCGAAAGCTTTTAAAAGAATATCCCGGGTCTCGAGCGGGTTCTGAACTAAAACCTTTTTCCCGCCTAAAAGTTCAGCTATACCTATTTCATTATTATATCTTGGGATAATATGCATATGCAGGTGCTCGATGCTTCCGCCTGCGGCTAATCCCATATTGTAGCCGATGTTGTAACCGGCGGGTTTGTAAAGTGAATCGAGTACATCGAGGCATCTGTTCTGGGTCAAGAAAAGATCTCCCCGCTCTTCATCGGTCAGATGGCGCACATCGGTGCAATGCCGTTTCGGAAAAATCAGCAGATGGCCGGGATTGTAGGGGTACAGGTTGAGCGACACCAGCATGGTGCCGCGCTCGTAAACGACAAGGCTTTCGACTTCATCCGAACCTTGGCTGACTAGGCATAGAATGCAGCCTGCCGGGCGCTTGCCCTTGAGATAGCCCAGTTTATTGAAATTGAAGAAGTATTCCATGAAAAATCCTGTTTTCAAGGCTGTTTCCATGATATCATCATCTCATGGAAAATCCAGTGGGAAATCGAGAATCGCAGGATTCGAGTTCTGCGGAAACCACGATGAATCCAGCCGATGCCCAGCAGATGGAGCAGAAAGTTAAACAGGCAGAGACAAACAGCGGCAAAGCGAAAAAGCTGTTCTCCTATATTGTCATAGCCAGCGGTCTTGTGTCAGTCGTTGTGCTGATACTGTTCAACACGGGCTCGCAATCCAGTCTGCCGTTTTGGACGTTGAAGACCAGGACGCAAGCCTTGCTCGCGGCGGCGGTATTCTTTGTGCTGATGACGGCGGGAAAATTTTTTGTCGGATTGTATTTTCGAATTTTTAAGGTAGAAAAAACAGCATGGATGAATCTAGCCGGACTTTTACTGCTGGTTGCGATCAGCCTTGCATTTTTTCTGCTTGCTTCGATTGTCATTACGCTGGCAAAGGGATACGTATTCTGACCTTTGCAAGAAAACATTGACATTACAACCTTGACCGGCCAAAGTTCATCCCGGTATACTTGAAATTTATAGGTGCTGGTGTTGCTGGCATGGCATTTTGACCATGCCCGCTTATGGCAAAGGGCTGACTTTGCAGCAGCAAGCCCTTCTTTGCGGAACAAAAAAACCGCATGAACATGCGCGGCCGCGGCAAAACCAGCAAAATGCTGAAAGTTAAGCCAATTTCAAAACTTTATAATTATTGAAATTGGGTTTTCGGTTTCTCGCGGGTGTTGAGAACCGATGTGAAACATGCTGAATATAAAGATGGTCTTTTCAAAATGCATCTGCATTTTGAAAAGGCTCATAGTGCTTCGGTTTTTACTATAAAGGAGTTTGACATGGAAGTTCGTGTTCGATATGCGCCGTCCCCAACAGGCAACCAGCATATTGGCGGGGTGAGAACCGCGCTTATCAATTATCTATTTGCGCGTTCGACTGGCGGTAAATTCATACTGAGGCTGGAAGATACGGATAGGACCCGGTATTCGGAAGAGTATGTCCGAAACCTATATGATACTTTCAAGTGGCTTGGATTTTATTGGGATGAGGGTCCTGATGTCGGCGGACCTGTCGGTCCTTACATTCAGTCCGAGCGATTCGATCTTTACCGCAAGTACGCAGAACAGCTCGTTCAAATGGATAAGGCATATTACTGCTTCTGCGATGAGGACAGACTGCAAAAGCTTCGCGAAGAACAGCAGGCAAGCAAGACTGGCGAGCAGGGCTACGATCGGCACTGCCGCAGTCTTTCGCCGCAAGAAGTCAAGGAAAAACTCGAACAGAAATCGGGCTATGTCATCCGATTGAAAATTCCCCTTGAAGGCACGACGGTATTTCACGACAGCCTCCTTGGCAGAATCGAATGGAAAAACTCCGACATAAGTCCCGATCCGGTGCTTTTGAAGTCCGATGGTTTTCCTACCTATCACCTAGCCAATGTTGTTGATGATCACCTCATGGGAATAACCCATGTTATGCGGGCACAGGAGTGGATTCCTTCTGCACCGCTGCATAAGATCATGTATGACGCGTTTGGCTGGGAACAGCCTGAACTCTGTCATTTGCCCATGGTGCTTGGTCAGGACGGCCACAAGCTGTCAAAACGTCATGGTGCGACATCACTAAACGAATTCAGAAAAGCCGGCTATCTGCCTGAAGCGCTGATCAATTATGTTGCCCAGCTCGGCTGCAGTTATGAGGATGGGCGGGATTTATACACCTTGGATGAGCTCGAGCGTCTGTTTAAAATCGAAAAATTAAACAAAGCTCCGGCAGTTTTCGATTACCAGAAGCTCGAATGGTTCAATGGCCAGTATATCCGGCAGAAGCAGGATGCCGAACTTGCCCAGCTGGTGCGCCCATTTCTCATTGACGCCGGTCTCAGAAAAGAATCAGACCCCGATGCTGATGCCCTTGAACTGAAAGCCATGGTGCTTGTTAAGGAACGGCTCAAGCTGTTGTCCGAAGCACCAGCCATGATGGCATACCTTTACAGGAAACCCCAGCTGCCCGAGGCAAAGGAATTTCTTCCGAAAAAGCTGGATCTGGCCGCGACTATAGCAATGCTGCAGCGCGATCTGCTCCTGGTCGATACGATTGATTTTTCTGATATTCTCAAAGCTGAAGAAGCATTCAAGGAATATTCGGTCCGTGAAGGCGTCAAGCTCGGGGATCTTTTGATGCCATTGCGGGTCGCAGTTACTGGCGCCCGTGTCAGCCCGCCTCTGTTTGAATCCATTGGTATTCTCGGCACAGCAGAGATAAAAGAAAGAATTCAGGCTTCAATCGAATGGCTCAGCAAGGCGCTTGAGCAATCAGAAAGCCCTGAGGCTTGACCGCATATCCTGAATGACGGCATAGTACAAAAACCATACCTCTGAAGTATGGCAAGGAGTCTGCATGAGCGAATCACAGAAAGAAGAATCAGGCTACAGCGATTTTATCAGGGAAGCTGTTGCAAAGGATTTGAAGGAAGGGCGCTATAAGGAAGTTCATACCCGCTTTCCTCCCGAGCCTAATGGCTGGATCCATATCGGACATGCGAAAGCCATTTATGTCGATTTTGAAGTTGCCGCATCATTCGGGGGAAAATGCAACCTTCGCTTTGATGATACTAATCCTGAGAAAGAAGACATGTCCTATGTCGAGGCAATCAAGCGGGATGTCAAATGGCTTGGCTACGATTGGGAAGATCGGGAATTCTACGCTTCCGATTATTATGAGACTTTGTACGAGCTCGCTCGAAAGCTGATTCGCAAAGGGCTCGCCTATGTCGATGACCTCGATGAAGAACAGATTAAAGAGTATCGAGGCACCAATGTCCCCGACAAGAACAATATCACCTATACTCCCCCTGGTAAAAACAGCCCGTACCGCGATCGAAGCGTCGAAGAAAACCTGGACCTCTTTGCCAGAATGCGGGCAGGCGAGTTCCCCGATGGTTCCAAAACGCTTCGCGCCAAGATTGACATGGCACATCCCAATCTTCTGATGCGGGACCCTGTCATGTACCGGATCAGGCGCGAACCGCACTATCGCACCGGAACACAGTGGTGCATCTATCCCATGTACGATTTTCAGCACCCCCTGTCAGACGCCATTGAAGGCATCACGCATTCGCTCTGTTCTCTTGAATACGAAATTCACAGACCGCTATATGAATGGTTTGTCAGCAATTGCGAAGTGTTTCCCTCGCGCCAGATTGAATTTGCACGGCTTAATCTGACTCATACCGTTCTTTCAAAACGTTGGCTCATCCAGCTCGTACGGGAAGGCATGGTAAGCGGCTGGGATGATCCCCGCATGCCGACCATTGCGGGAATGCGGCGGCGCGGCTATTCGCCTGAAGCCATCAGGGATTTTCTCGGCAGAATCGGAATCGCGAAAACCGACTCCATGGTCGATATCCAGCTCTTGGAACATTGCATCCGCGAAGATTTGAACAAGAAAGCTTCACGCTACATGGCCGTTCTGAATCCAGTCAAGCTGATTATCGACAATTGGTCTGAAGACAAGATCGAACTGCTCGATGCGGTCAACAATCCGGAAAGGCCGGAGGCTGGCTCGCGGAAAATCCCCTTCTCGAAAGTGATCTATATTGAAAGCGAGGATTTCAGGGAGGTCCCGCCGCCGAAGTATTATCGCCTCTTCCCGGGCAACCAGGTTAGGCTGAGATATGGCTATGTCATTACTTGTACAGGATTTGAAAAAGATCCTGAAACTGGAAGAACCATCGCGGTCCATGCCGAATACGATCCGGATACCCGTGGCGGCGATGCCAAGGACAACAGGAAGGTAAAAGGCACCATCCACTGGGTGTCAGCTGAATCAGCAATACCGTTTGAAGCACGCCTCTATGATTATTTGTTTGAGCCGGAGCGCCCCATGGATGTAGCCCCCGGTCATTCATTCATGGAAAATCTTTCCGAGCATTCGCTTGAAGTTGTCCCTAAAGCATTTGGAGAGCCGGCTATCGCCGATGTCCCCGTTGGCGAGACAGTTCAGTTTGAACGTATCGGATATTTCTGCAAGGACCCTGATTCGACCCGAGATTCAGCGGTATTCAATAGAACTGTCGGCCTCAGGGATACCTGGGCAAAGATTGAAAAGAAAAACTCCTGAAATCAGGACATCATAGCGAGAAGGAGAATGAGATGGGCGATACCCAAGTTACGATGGAAGCCTGGGATTACGGTCCATACGGCATTGAATTGAAAAACCGAATTGCCCGGTTCTGGTGGAAGGAGATGACCCAGCTCCATGACAATATTGTAGGCCTTGACGCAGCTATTCTCATGCATCCGCGCGTCTGGGAAGCTTCAGGCCATGTTGAAAATTTCACCGATCCGCTGGTTGACTGCAAGAAATGCAAAATGCGGTTCAGAGCGGATCAGATTCCTGAAGAGAATCTTGTCAGCAAGACCTGCCCCGAATGCGGCGGCGAGCTGACCGATACCCGCAAATTCAATCTCATGTTCAAAACCAATATTGGGCCGGTCGACGATGGCTCCGGCCTCATTTATCTCCGCCCGGAAACAGCCCAGGGCATCTATGGCAACTATAAGAATATTGTGCAGTCGAATCGAATGAAAATCCCGTTCGGCATTGCCCAGATTGGAAAAGCATTCCGCAACGAAATTGTGACCAAAAACTTCATTTTCAGAACCTGCGAGTTCGAGCAGATGGAAATGCAGTTCTTTGTCAAACCAGGCTCCGATGTCGAATGGTTTAACTATTGGCGCGAACAACGTTGGAATTATTACAAAAAGCTTGGTGTCAACATGAATAAGCTCAGATGGCACCAGCACGGTCCCGGCGAACTTGCGCATTATGCCAAAGATGCCTATGACATTGAGTATGAATTCCCGATGGGTTTCAAGGAACTTGAAGGCGTCCATAACCGCTCGGATTACGACCTTTCTCGCCACCAGCAGTATTCCGGCAAGGATCTGCAGTACATTGACCAGGATAACAATAACGAACGCTTTGTCCCCTTTATCATCGAGACAAGCGCCGGTCTGACACGGCAGCTGCTGATGCTTCTGTGTGACGCCTATGAAGAGCAGAAAGTTGCTGACAAGGGGAATGACGATGACTACAGAACCGTCATGCATTTCCATCCCATTGTCGCGCCGGTGACTGTCGCAGTTCTGC
>JAJTBL010000045.1 GCA_021286925.1 Spirochaetia bacterium
TTCTTTCAGCCCGATAAAGTAGAGCCAGGCGGAGTCCTGCCTGAACTCATAGCAGTTGTCTGGATAGTTTCGGGGACTTTCGCCGTTTGCCAGCAAAAGGATAAAACCTGATTCGACACGGCGCTTTTTCAGCTCATCGAGGAGTTTCGCCCGCCGGGAGCGGTAGATACGGTGTGGAAACATGATCAAATAGTAAACACCGAATCCGCAAAGGTCAACGTAAAACTTTACCTTCTAATAGAAAGTGCAAAACCTTCTATCGGTAAATTGCTATTTTCTTTTCCTTGTATATGGTATGAGCAATGGACTATGTCAGGGAATGCTTTGTACTCAATCTGAAAATCAGAAGAAAAATCATGCGCATGTCCCAGGAAAACCTGGCGGAAGCGGCAGAAGTATCCTCCGGTTATATCGCCAATATCGAAACTGGCAGAAATTTTCCGTCGACGCAGGTTATCCTCAAACTCGCCAAGGCATTGAATGTTGATCATTGGAATCTTTTCGTGGATCCGCGCAAAGAGGACATAGGTTTTTCCAAAGACGAAGTTTTTTCAATCATCGATAATTTTAAAAACTACCTCATGGGCGAACTTCCCAAGCGATATCCCTCCAAGGTTGACAGTGACGGTCAGAAATCCTAGTATTAAAGGATGAGGAAATTTCCAACAAGCTTACCAACAAAAGCGCGCCGCGGACGGCCAAGCCTGCCGATCTTCCTGCTGGCCGCTGTTTTTCATATATTCGCCATTTTCCCAATGCAAGCACAGACAAATCCCAATCCAGCACAACCAGGGCAAGCCGCCCAGCTCCCGAACGCAGGTCCGGTCGCGCTTGAACGCGGTATCCCCTATACCGAGACACTGCCCAATGGCCTCGACATCATTCTTCTGCCGCAGGAAGGAGCGGACAAGGCAGGCTTCAGTCTGATTTTCAGGGGCGGCACGGATGTGCAGACCACAAAAACCGCCGGCCTTTTCAAATTGCTCGAGCACCTGATTTTCCGCGGCGTTGCCGCCTCGCCGGGAGAGCCAGAACCAGCCGGCGTACTCGAGGCCCTGAGCGCCCAGGACCTTCAGGGCGGCGTCCAGCAGGATCGCTTCTTTTTTTCTTTTACAACCCGCCCCGAGCAGGCAACTCAAGCGCTCGACACCATGCTCTATCTCTTTTCAGGTCTGCGCATGGAAAGCGCCTTTGCTGACCCGAAAGCCCTTGCCGACGCAAAGGACATGAGCCTGCTCTTCATCAACCAGGAGCTTTCCGATCCCGCCGCCATTTATGAAAATTCGATTGCAAGAAAAATATTCGTTTCAGCGCCGTGGCGGTTTGACATCGGCGGTCCGGACTACATTATCGATTCCGTCACAGAAGACGTTCTCAAAGAGCATGCCAAGACCTGGCTTATTCCGAATAACGCCTGTCTTGTCGTGACCGGAAACTTCAATGCGGAAGCGATCAGGCAAGAGATTCCCCAGCGTTTTTCGACGTGGACAAAAGGAGCGAATCCCCTCGCCAAGCCCCTGACCGTCTTTCCAAAGCCAGGCATAACCCGGCCAACCTTCATGGTACTGCCCGATCCTTCGGTACCCAATGGGCAGGCGTTCGTTGAAATGCGGTACCGCGGTCCCGACGCCTCATCATCGCGCTATCAATCAGCACTGCTCTGGTCTGTGATGGCGGACAATCCGGAGGGCAGGCTCGCAAAAGCCATAAAAAAAGGGCTCCCCGCCTCGGCCAATCCCCAAAACCTCACGGCCCGCTATACACCCGCTCCCTATGCCTCATGGCTTTCAGTCAGCGCCGAAATCACCATAGCGGCCAAATCCAATCTGCCAGACACCATCCTTACGTTCAAGGAGCTTGTCAGATCGACGGAAATGTATGCCATGAAGACAAATGCAGCCTATTTTTCAGCTTCAGAGTATGAGAAGGCAAAAAGCGAAGTAAAAGAACGGCGTATGGCTGCCTTCTCGGATCCGGCAGAAGCCTTGCGGGAGCTTGGCGGCTCCTGGATTCTGGGCGGGTTTTCATTTATCAAGGACGTACCCAATCGAATTGAAAAAGTGACATCTAAGGACATCATGGCATTGGCGGATGAATATTTTATGAAAAATCTCGAAGTGCTGGCAGTCCGGCTCAGCCCCGAAGATTATGCCAAGCAGAAAAAATCTTTTGACAGCTATGGCTTTGAGCAGATGACCGCACAGAAAGCTTTCTGGTGGCGCTGATGAGGCGTATTGGCTGGAGGACGCTGCAAGGCTGGGCAGATTTACACGCAAATCCTATTTAATGTCGAATTCTTCCTCGAGTGAGATGATGCTGGGCAAACCTCGAAGAGATTTGGATACCTTTTTCAGGTTCTCCCGGTTATCCGCCTCCATGGTAAAAAAGCCGGAAAGCAGTCCGTCACCCCGCTCACCCAGCTTTCCTTCCCGCAGTCTGCCTGAGTATTTCCGCACTGCCGATTCAATCTCGGAGAAAATCCCCGGCACCTTTTTGGTCGTCACCCTGAACCGCGCGATCGCGCTTGAGCCGTCTTCCCACCTGACTTCGATTTTCCGTTCCTCAAAATCAGCGACAGCCGCGATGGAGCGGCAGTCCGCGCGGTGGATGGTAATGCCCCGGCCCCGTGAAACATAACCGACAATCGCATCGCCGGTGACCGGTCTGCAGCATCCGGCAATCCGGATCATCATGTTCCGGGCTCCCCCGATGCTCAGCCCCGCCTTGTCGCTTCGCAGTTCCTGACCGGTCCGATAACTCCGGTACTCCAGCTCGGTCTTGCCCGGTTCAAGCGCAGGCGTTTCCTGCTGGCGGGCAGCGTGAAGTTTCGCTTCTTCCGAAGCCTGCTCTTTGCTGCGGTCTTCAGCTTTTTCCTTTTCCGGATGCTTGCCGACAACAATGTTTTTTTCAATGGCGAGCACCTGCCCGCTCTGAACCAGGAGCGCCCTGATTTTGGAACGCGCTTTGGAAGTATGCGCCAGCTTGAGCCAGTTCAGGTTGGGTTTCGCCAGCGGCGATGTCAGAATTTCCACAATCTGCGTGTTTTTCAATTCGGCATCGAGCGGGATAATCGCACCATCAGCCCGGGCACCCAGGCAGTGCGCGCCGACATCGGTATGGATTGCGAACGCGAAATCGATGGCAGTTGAACCGGCCGGCAATTCAATGACATCGCCCTGCGGCGTAAACACAAAAATCGAGTCCTTGAGCAATTCGCGCTTGATATCTTCAAGGTAGCCCGCCCCCTGGGAAAGAAATTCGTTCCACTGCTTGAGCCGGTTTACAATCGGCAAATCCTCGAGGACTGGCTTTTCATTTGTCGTCCCTCGCTTATACAGCCAGTGCGAAGCAACGCCATATTCAGCCACTGCGTGCATAAGCCGTGTTCTAATCTGGATTTCGAGCAGTTGGCCTTCATAGCTCATGACGGTTGTATGAAGACTTTGGTACCCATTGGCCTTGGGCATGGCGATGTAGTCCTTGAACCTGCCCTCGATCGGCTTCCAGAGCTTGTGCACAATTCCCAGCAAGGTATAGCACTCAGTCTCCGTCGCACAGAGAATTCTGATGCCCAGCAGATCGTACAACTCATCCGCTTCCTTGGCCTTTTTGCGCATTTTTTGATAAATCGAATAAAAATGCTTGGCGCGGGAGCTTATTTCAATCTGAATCCCTTCAGCCTCAGCAAGCGAACGAATCGCATTGGAAACCCTGGCCAGAAACTTTTCCCGTTCATCTTTTTTCGCAGAAACGATTTCCTTGATCTGATCGAAGGCTTCGCGGTTCAGCGCTTTGAGCGAAAGATCTTCCAGTTCGTCCTTCATCCATGAAATACCGAGACGGTCGGCAAGGGGGGCGAAAATATCGAGACACTCGGCGGCAATCAGTTTCTGGCGCTCTTCCGGCAGAAACTTCAGTGTGCGCATGCTGTCCAGCTTGTCTGCAAGCTTTACAAGGATGACACGGATATCGCTGGTCAGGGCGAAGAGCATTTTTCGCATGCTTTCAGCGCCCTGGACCGTTTTGGCCTTCGCTCTGACCGAAGAAAGCCGGGAAACGCCTGCGACAATCGTGGCGGTTTCCAGCCCGAATCGCTCAGTCAGCTCCGGATCGGGCGTCACTGCCAGCGTCTTTTTCTGCGCGTCTTCGGATTTATCGACAGTATCGTGAACTAGCCCTGCCAGTACGGAGTCGGCATCCAGGCCCATCTCGATGAGGATTGAGGCTACTCTGAGATTGTGCTCCCAGGCCGCTTCACCTGAAGCCCGATGTTCCTGGCCATGCCGGGCTTGTGCAAAAGCCAGTGCCTGTTCCGCTTTTGCCAGTTCAGCATTTCCAAATGCATTCTGGAAAGACTGAAGAAATTTCCGGACTCTCTCTTCGCTGTGCATGCCAGATCCTCAATAGAAATTGAGATTGCGAATCATGATCAGGCTCGCGGCTTTCTCCCGCCCGTCACCCGATCACGTCCTGCCAAATCCCTTTTGACAAAGATAGCAACAAATCCCGCTTTTTCAAACATAGCACAGACCGCGGGCACTTGCAAGGAATCTGTTTCTACTAAAAGAAACCCGCCGGGTTCAAGCAGCCTGTATGCCTGGCTTATGAGCTCGGGGATAAGGGAAAGCCCGTCAATCCCCCCGTCGAGGGCAAGCCGCGGTTCTTTCCAGCCCTGCCGCAGCAAAGCATCCGTCTCATGGGAAGGGACATAGGGCGGATTTGCGGTAATTATGCCGAAGGTACCCTGCACGGCGCCGAGAAGATTCGAGACACGCAGGAGAAGCGGTTTTCCAAGAAGCTTTGTTGCATTGGCGCGTGCTACCTCAAGCGCCGCTTCAGAAATATCCGAGGCGCTGACAGTCCAGCCGGGCCGTTCAGCGGCAATACTGACAGCCACTGCTCCCGAACCGGTACAGGCATCATGGACTGCAAGCCTGCCTGGATGATCCCGCTCGGCCAGATCTCCGCATTCCAGTGCCGCTACGACAAGAATTTCCGTGTCGGGGCGAGGCACCAGCACCCGGCTGTCAACAATAAATTCCCGCCCGAAAAATTCCTTTTTCCCCAGAATATAGGCGATGCTTTCCCCTTCGCTTCTTCGCCGCACCGCTTCATAAAAGCCGGCAGGCAGCGGGGGAGCCTGTTCGGGAAGACGGGCCAGGAGGCTTTCTCTGGAAAGCCCCAGACTATGCGCCAGAAGCAGACAGGCATCGAGAAAGGGCGTTTCACTGCCGGAAAAGCTCTCCGACACCGCATTCAGAATTTCCCGGTAGGTGCTCACGGTATTCACTGCAGACTGCCATCCAGCGCCAGCTGTCTGAAATGCCTGACAAGCGCGCTGACGAGCTCTTCCAAATCCCCTTCCATGATCAGATCGAGTTTATACAATGTCAAATCGATGCGGTGATCGGTCAGGCGGTTTTGCGGAAAGTTATACGTGCGGATGCGCTCGGAGCGGTCTCCGGATCCAACCTGATTTTTCCGTTCCTGCGACCGTTCAGCCTGAATCTTGGCTTCTTCAATCTCGTACAATCGGGCGCGAAGTATTCGCAAAGCCTTGGCCTTGTTCTTTATCTGGCTTTTTTCATCCTGGCAGTGGACAACGATGCCAGAAGGAAGATGGGTGATCCGTACTGCTGAATCGGTTGTATTGACGCTCTGCCCGCCTGGGCCGCCCGAACGCATGACATCGATGCGCAAATCCTCCTGCCGTATTTCGATTTCCGTTTCCTCCATCTCGGGCAAAACAGCAACCGTGACAGCGCTGGTGTGGATTCTGCCGGAATTTTCCGTCGCTGGAACTCTCTGTACGCGGTGGACGCCGGATTCCCACTTCAACTGCTCGTAAACCCCTTCCCCGTCGATTGAACAGACTATTTCCTTAAAGCCGCCCAGTTCGGTCGCGCTTTCGCTCATGACTTCGACCTTCCAGCCTTTTGCATCCGCGAAGCGTGAATACATCCGGAACAGGTCAGCCGCGAAAAGCGCGGCTTCCTCGCCGCCCGTGCCTGCCCGGATTTCCATGATGACCGATTTATCTGCCATCTCATCTTTCGGCGCAAGGAGGTTTTCAAGCTCCAGCCTGCAGGCTTCAGCCTTTTCCTTGAGCGCAGCGATTTCTTCTTCAACCATTGCCTTCATTGCGGGGTCGGTTTCGTTTCGGGCCATGGCTTCGGCATCTGAAAGCTCGGCCTCTATTTGCTGGTATTTTTCATCTGCGGATAGAATTGCAGCTACCTTTGACCGCTCTTTCATAACTTCGCGGTATCGGGCCTGGTCTTTGAATATATCAGGGCTGGCAATCTGTCCGTCCAGTTCCGCCAGCCTTTCTCGCAATTGGGTTATTCTGTCTGTCACAGCCTCAGTGTATCCTTTTTTCAGGTTTTTCGGCAATCATTCGAGCACCGCATAGCGGTCCTGCGGCACTTGCTCAAAATAGGTGCTCAGGATCTCTTTCGACCGGAGCGGATGGTCTGAATTGGCAAGCAGCACATTGGCGTGGTGCGCAAACGAAAAGCCTTCAGTGTAATAGCTGAAAAAACGCCGCAAGGTTTCGAGTTTCCATTTTTCAGGCAGAAGTTCCTGCACCAGATCGATAAAGCGAAAGGCAATCTCCAGCCGGTCAAAGGAAACCCTCGTTTCATGTGACCCGGGCAAGGCAGTCATTTCATGGAGTCTCAGCGCATTGAAAATCCATGGTTCCCGCACTGCTTGCCTTCCTATCATCACGGCATAGGGGTTGTGGGCAGTACGCACAGCCCAGAGAGAACTGACATCTTTGATATCGCCATTGCCGATGACCGGTATTGCAAGGTCATGAGAGAGCCTGCCAACCAAGTCCCAGTTGGGTGAGCCTTTGAATTTCTGGCTGTCTGTACGGGGATGAAGCGTTAAAAAATCGAGCCCGCCGCTGGCAAGCGCCGCGGCATAGCGAAGAAGGCGGTCATAATTATCATCCGGACCGGTCCGTATTTTTGCCGACAAACACCGCGGCCAGCTAGAGCGCGCCGCTGCAACAAGTTCAAAAGCCAGCCCCGCATCTGAGCTCCAGGCCGAACCTCCGCCCTGCCGTCTGATGTGCGGCGCAGAACACGCCAAATTGATGTCAATGCCGGCAGGACATGCCTGCTCCGGCCGTTCCTGAATTCTTCTGCACGCCTGCGCCATGGATTCAGGCGAACGGGCGTAGAATTGCACGGAAGTCCTGGCCGGATCAGGGAGCGGATCGGTATAGACTTCTTCATATTGCGCCCGGGCGCAGAAAGCCTCGGCGCTTGCCATTTCGGTAAAAAAATAATCCGGCGCGCCGATTTCGGCTATGAGCGTCCGAAATGCCCGGTTGGTTATCCCAACCATCGGGGCGAGCAGCAAAGAGCCGCGCTGAAAGGGAAGCATGTGCCGATACTATCTGGAAATTCCGTTATGGGCAATCATGATTTCAGACGAGTTGACTTTCCGGGGGTATTAGGCTATAAATCCTGAGCATATTTTCCCCGATTCGGGTCCTGTTCCGGGGATGCAGTATCAAAGTCAGGATCCAATTTTCGTAATTCTTCCAGGAGGAATCCGTGAGCGTTAAAATTAGGCTCAAGAAATTTGGCGCCAAAGCCCGTCCCTATTACCGAATTGTCATCATGGACGCACGTTCAGCACGTGACAGCAAGACTATTGAAGAAGTCGGCCTCTACCACCCCATCGAAGCCGAAGACAAGCAGATCAGAATCGACGAAGAACGCGTAAAATATTGGCTCTCCAAGGGCGCTCAGCCGACTGATACGGTCCGCTCTCTGTTGAACAAGAAGAATATCCGCCTCGGCTGAAAACCCCGCAAGGGTATAGCCTGAGAGTGCGATATTCCCGTCAAGGAGTCTTACGTGGAACGTGATCTTGTCGAATATATTGTCAAATCGCTCGTCGATGAACCTGATGCAGTCGATATCAAGGTAATCGAAGGCGAAAAATCGACAATACTTGAACTGAAAGTTGCCGAAGCCGATATCGGAAAAGTTATCGGCAAGAATGGCAGGATTGCGCGGGCGATCCGGACAATTCTGTCCGCGTGCGCGAACGCTCAGTCCAAGCGTGTCATTCTGGAGATTCTGGACTGAAAACCGGAATGTCTGCAAATCCGGAAGAACGCACCCTGGCAATAGCCAGGCTCGGTTCACCCCGAGGTCTCCGCGGCTATCTCAAGGTGCACAGTTTTTCAGGTGAATACGGGCACATCCTCAAATTGAAAGAGGCTGTCCTGTATCCGCCGCAATCTGCCGTCCAGCAGTCATCGGCGCCCCGGAAACTCAAGGTCAAAGGTTTTGAAGAGGGCGAGTGGGGCATCTCGATAGCTTTTGCGGGGTATGAAAGCCCCGAAAAAGCGCGCGAACTGGTTGGCATGGCAATAGTTGTCCCCAGGGAGCAGGCCTGCCCCCTTCGCGACAACGAATGGTATATCGGTGATCTTGTCGGCATGGATCTGGTCTTTCAGGGAAGCGTCAAAGCGACCGTAGCAGGTGTACTGGATGGCGGCCCTGATCCCCTGCTTGAAGCCCGGCTTCTGGAAGACGGCAGGACAGTACTCGTTCCCTTCAGAAACGAGTTTATCGGAAAGGTAGATACAAGCGCCGGAAGCATGGAGCTACTGGTCGATTGGATTCTTTCATGAAATTTACTGTCTTGAGCCTTTTCCCGGAAATTCTGGAAGGCTATTTCAGCGCCTCCATCATGAAGCGCGCGGTTGAAAAAGGGATGATCCAATACTCCCTGGTGAACATCAGGGATTTTGCCTATGACAAGCATCACAAATGTGATGATGAAGTTTTTGGCGGCGGCGCGGGTATGCTGATGAAACCCGAACCGCTGGACAGAGCGCTTGCATCAGCCGGCTCACCAGGAGTGCGCACCGTCTATGTCACTCCCTCGGGCCGATTGCTGAATCAAGCCATGGCCCAGGATCTTGCCCGTGAAGAACAGCTGGTGATCCTGTGCGGCAGGTATGAGGGCGTCGATCAGAGAATCATCGACACCAGAGTCACCGATGAAATCTCGATCGGGGATTATGTCCTGTCCAGCGGCGAGGTCGCGGCCATGGTGCTCATCGATGCGGTCTACCGACTGCATCCCGGCGTCATATCGGGGGAATCGCTGACGGAAGAGAGTTTTTCCGACGGCCTTTTGGAGTATCCCCAGTATACACGACCGGCTGTTTATGCTACCATGCAGGTCCCTGATGTTCTTTTATCAGGTAACCATGCACAAATTGCCCGGTGGAGGCTCAAAGCCAGTCTTGCAAAGACTGTTGCCTACCGCCCCGAGCTTCTAGCCAGAACGGATCTGCCCGAAGCTGTGGGTAGATTGCTGAAGGAATTGATTGATGAAGGGGGATTGAATGAACGTACTGCAGTCCATACAGGCCGAACAGATCAAGAGTGA
>JAJTBL010000046.1 GCA_021286925.1 Spirochaetia bacterium
CAGTGTCGGTTGTGACAGTCAGCCTCGTCATACCGCTTTTTACGTTTGCTCTGCTCGCAATTCTGCTCTGGATCGTACATCGGACCAAAACCGGCATGGCGATGCGTGCGGTTTCGACGGATATCGAGGCTGCCCGCCTGATGGCAGTCGATGTCAATAAAATCGTGTCCTTTACCTTTGGTATCGGCTCACTCATGGCAGCGTTCGGCGGCATTCTCTGGTCCTACAAATATCCCCAGCTGAACCCGCTCATGGGTATCATGCCGGGACTGAAGGGCTTTATCGCCGCGGTTATCGGCGGAATCGGCAGTATCGGCGGGGCTGTTCTCGGCGGTTTTCTTCTGGGCATTATCGAAATCATGACCGTCGCTTTCCTTCCGACACTTTCAGGTTACCGCGATGCCTTTGCCTTTATTCTTCTCATTGTTGTACTGCTGGTCAAACCCACTGGTCTGCTGGGCAAACGACAGACCGAGAAGGTGTAAGCCATGAAACTGACAAAACATCAGACCTATACCCTCATCGCCTTGGCGGTTTTCGGGGTTTTCGCCTTTCTGGCGGACAGTTTTTTTGACGCGTTTACGCTGCGTGTCTTCAACCTGTGCGCGATTTATATCGTCCTGTCCCTCTCTCTGAATCTTCTAAACGGTTTTACCGGCCTATTTTCGCTGGGACATGCGGGATTCATGGCTGTCGGCGCTTATGTCTGCGCTCTTCTTACCATGCCTCCTGAGTTGAAGGAAATGAATTTCTTCCTGGCTCCGATGGTTCCCTTCCTGAAAGGAATCACCCTGCCATTCCTTCCTTCCATCATTATAGGCGGGCTGGCGGCCGCTTTTGTCGGATTTATCATCGGCGCGCCAGTCCTCCGGCTTCGTGATGATTATCTGGCCATCGCGACCCTCGCCTTTTCCGAAATCATCCGCGTTCTGATAACCAACGCGCAGACTATCACCAACGGAGCTCAGGGGCTGAAAGGACTGCCCCGCTTTTCCACAACCTTTGTTGTGTGGACAGCCGCCGGTCTGGTTACCTTATTCATGTTCCTCCTGATGCGTTCGAGCTACGGACGGGCCATGAAGGCGGTACGCGATGATGAGCTTGCTGCCGAGGCCATGGGCATTGATGTTTTCAAGGTAAAAGTGACATCATTCACGGTATCCAGCTTCATTGCCGGCATCGGCGGCGCCTTGCTGGGGCACATGATAACCACCATCGACCCCAAAATGTTCACATTCCTGCTCACTTTCAACATTCTGCTGATTGTCGTTCTCGGCGGCACAGGCTCCATTTCAGGATCCGTTATCGCGTCAATCGTGATCACCATTCTGATGGAAGTTCTGCGCTTCCTCGATGAGCCCATGAATCTCATCGTCATCCAGACCAACGGCCTGCCCGGACTTCGCATGGTCGTTTTCTCGATCATGCTGATGATAGTCGTCATTTTCCGCCAGCGCGGGCTCATGGGCGGCAAGGAATTCTCCTGGGACATGGTCAGCGCCTTCTGGTCCAAGATCAAGACCAGGAAGGGAGGCCGACATGCCTGAAATCATGCTGAAAACCGACAATGTCATCATGAAGTTCGGCGGTCTCACCGCAGTTTCCGAGCTCAACATCGAAATCAAAAAAAATGAAATCGTCGGGCTTATCGGACCGAACGGCGCAGGCAAGACAACCGCTTTCAATGTCATCACCGGCATGTACTATCCGACCAGCGGGAAAGTTCTGTACAAGAACACCGATATAACCGGGTTCAAGCCTCACTCGATAACCGAACTGGGTATCGCACGGACCTTCCAGAATATCCGTCTTTTCAAAGAGCTCACCGTTCTTGAGAATGTCCTCGTCGGCTGTCATATCGGCATCAATTCCGGGATATTCTCCGCAACCCTGCATACACCAGCCTATCGGAAGCGCGAAAAGGAAGCGCATGAATTCGCCATGACGCTCCTGAAAGAAGTCGGGCTTGAATCAGCCGCATATGAAAAGGCAACCAGCTTGCCCTATGGAAAACAGCGGCGCCTTGAAATCGTCAGAGCGCTGGCGACCCGGCCTTCGATGCTCTTGCTCGATGAGCCTGCCGCAGGCATGAATCCGCAGGAATCGCTGGAGCTGATGGAACTCATCCGCCGCCTGCGGAGCGAATTCGATCTGACAATCTTCCTTATTGAACACCACATGCAGGTGGTCATGGGGGTTTGCGACCACATGTACGTGCTCGATTACGGCGTGACGATCGCTCACGGCGATCCAGCTTCGATCCAGAAAAATCCGAAAGTCATCGAAGCATATCTGGGGGTGGACTGATGCTGGAAATTCGCAATTTATCGGTGCATTACGGCGGTATCCACGCCTTGCAGGGGATCAATATCGATGTTCCGGAAGGCAAAATCGTCACGCTGATCGGCGCGAACGGAGCGGGTAAAAGTACAACACTGCGGAGCATTGTCGGCCTTGTCAAAGCTTCAGGCGGCACGGTGTCCTGGAACGGGATGAATCTGCTCGGCATGCAGACCAAGGATATTGTCGCCAAGGGAGTTGTTCTGGTCCCCGAAGGCAGGCGGATATTCCCCAACCTGACCGTCGATGAAAACCTTCAGCTCGGCGCCTACGCGAGAAACGACAAGCCCGCGATTCTCAAGGATAAGGAAGAAATCTTCAGACTGTTCCCGCGTTTGAAGGAACGAATCTCGCAAAAAGCCGGAACGCTTTCAGGCGGCGAACAGCAGATGCTCGCCGTCGGCCGCGCGATGATGACCAAACCCAAGCTTCTCATGATGGATGAGCCCTCGCTCGGTCTTGCGCCGCTGGTTGTCAAGATGATTTTTGAGATTATCAAAACCATCAATAAAGAAGGCACAACCGTGCTCCTCATCGAGCAGAATGCGAAAGCCGCATTGGAAGTGGCCGATTACGGCTATGTGTTGGAAACCGGCAGGATCATCTTGGAGGGCAAAGGCAAGGAACTTCTGGCCGATGACCGTGTCCGGAAAGCCTATCTGGGTGAAACGCAATAAGGTCGTATGCCGATGCTGTTTCAAGAACGACAAGTTTTGAAACAGGCACGGATATCATGCTGCAGTGACCGGCTGCCCGAAGAAGAGGGCCGCCGGTTTTTTTATGTCGAATTTATGTCGAATTAAAACAGCGCCCCTTAAAAACTGCAGAGGCTGGAAGCTTTTGCTTTTTCAGCCGCGCTTCAAGTGAAAAATCCACGTGATGCGCGCGAGATTTCGAATGATGCCTGCAGCGAATAAAATAATGAAAAAGGAAGCGGCTCCCGGGTCCATGACCAGAAGGTCATGATAGACCAAATTCCTGCCGACTACTTTGCCGATAAAAAGCGGGGCGGCAACAACCACAAATCCTCGCGCAGCAATGCCTGAGACCGTTCTGATGAGCACAAAATTCCGCGCCAGAAAGGAGGTGCTGCCCTCCTGATGCTCCAAAAACACCCTGGCCCAGGAATGGGCGGTGGCTGTTTGCAGGAAAAGACTCAAGATAAAGACCATCGAAGCGATAGCCGCAATGACCATCAGCCGTTCGAGCGGAAACAACCGCGGGCTTGAGCCTTCAAACAGCACTTTTTCAGCGGCGGTTGCCAGAAGCGGCAGAACAATATTGGATTGGATGACGCCGCCCTGGGAAGAAAGAATGGCAATACCGGTATTCCTTTCGGGCCAGATGACGACCCGCGAGGAAAACCCTTCAATCGAGCCGCCCTGGTAAACTGAGCGGTTCCCTGAGTAGTCGGCGATTCGCCAGCCGAAACCGGTATCGCCTCCCGGTAAAAGCGGCTGATACAGGGCGGTCACGGACGAAGCGGGCAGGGCAGGGATTCCCCTCGCCGGCGGGGATGTTATATAGGCGAGAAATTTGGCAATGTCATTCGCGGTGGTTACAATGCCGTCAGCGGGAGCTGCAATCTCCGGAACCTGGCTGCTGTATGGGAAGGACAAGCCGAAGAAAAATCCCGCGCCAACCGCGATGCCCCGCAGGGACTCAGGATCGGCGGTTGTCGCATGCATCCCGAGAGGAATTAAAATATTGCTTTCCAGGAGTTCGTTGAAGGAAGCATTCCCTGCCTTTTCCATGGCAAGACCGATAATCCGGTAAACCAGCCTGCTTCGGGTTGTCCCCCGGTTGGCAATCCTTGAGCGAATAAACTGCTCGGGATTGAATTCGCCCGCCTCGAGCCCTGAAACTTGGCTTGCGAAACGGGCAAGGGCGGGATCGTTCAGGTTCACGGTATGGGAAGCCAGCATACGCAGGGTGATAGGATTTGCCTCGGGCTGGGCGGACACAGCAGCTGCCTTATCCATGGCCTCAACCTGGCGAAGGCTCCTGACAGAAAAAGGCGGCAGATCAGGCAGATATTCTTTTACATCGACATCGAGGGATAATTTTTTCTGGATTGCCATGGAATAAAGCAAGGCGCCCGAAAGAATTTCCGAGCTCGGCCCCAGATACATCGGGGTATCGTAGGAAATCAGCTGACCGCTGCCGTCCTTTCCAAAAGACTGCTGGTAGATAATGCGGCCATTTTGTGCGACCGCTACAGAAAATCCCGCGTTCGCCTGCCGTTTTGCCTCATTGGAAAACAGTGTCTCGAGATTTGTATATTTTTCAGGACCGATATCAGGTATATACAAGGCGAGGGCGATAGTGAGAGCAACAATCAGCCAGGGCAGGATTTTTCTGAAAAGCCGCATGGGATTTGAGTATAGCAGTGAAAATCTTTCAAATCCAGACTGGCCGCAGGTAGCCAGTCTGGATATCATGTTTCAATTTTACAGAGAATAGAGCAAATCCTCGTAGTTCGGGAAGGGCCAGTCAGCCTTGGGCATCTGCCGCTCAAGTTCGTCACACACTGCTCTGAGCGCGTCCATCTGCGGCACCACGGCGCTTCGGTATGCTTCTGCTTTGGCAAGGGGTTCCTGAACCTTCTGGGCAGTGTTCAGCGCGGCTGAAAGTTTTTCGCATTCCTCCTGAAGCTTGCCCGCAAGGGCGGCGATTCGCTTTGCCTTCTGCTCCTGAGCAAGGCTTGGGACACCGATCGCGGCCATGGTGCTGGCTGCCTGGGCAAAGGATGCCGCACTCTTTGTTGCAGCCGGGAAGATATGGCGCTGGGCCATATCCATCGCGACACCGGCTTCGATATTGATTTGCTTTGAAAAGCGCTCCAGATAGATCGTGCAGCGCGATTCTGCTTCTTCCCGGCTCAGGATGCCGAGCGAGGACAGCATGGCAACATTCGATGGTTTCATGAATTCGGGGATGGCATCCACCGCCGAGCGGAATACCGGCAGCCCGCGCGCCTGCGCCTCCTGCAGCCACTCATGCGAATAGCCGTTGCCGTTGAACACAATGCGCTTGTGCTGTGCCCAGGAACTGGCGATGACGCTGACGGCTGCTTGCAGAGGAGGCATGCCGCCTGCAACAAGCGATTCCATGCGGGACGCGAAATCGGAAAGGCTTTCCGCCACCGCCGCGTTCAGAATCATGGATGGCGTTGCCGCTGACTGGGATGAGGCGACCATTCTGAATTCGAACTTGTTGCCGGTAAAGGCGAAAGGACTGGTCCGGTTGCGGTCCGAAACATCCTTTGGCAGTTTTGGAAGGCTTTTGGCGCCGGTCTCGATCAGCTCCGCGGTGAATTTTGGAGCTTCCTTGCCGTTGCCGAGCGAGTCGAAAATCGAGGTGAGAGAGTCGCCGAGGAAAATCGAAATGATGGAAGGGGGCGCTTCATGGCCGCCGAGGCGCCTGTCATTGCCTGCAGTGGACGCTGAAGCGCGGATCAGGGCGGCTCGGGTATCGACCGCTTGGATAACCGCCATGGAGAACAGGAGGAAGCGGATAACGGCCTTTTCAGTTTCGCTGCCGCTCGCTCCCGCCAGGGCGGCACCAGGATCCAGGAGGTTGATGCCGGTATTGGTCGCCAACGACCAGTTGATATGCTTCCCCGAGCCGTTGACGCCGTCGAAGGGTTTTTCATGGAGGAGGGCTGCCATTCCGTGCCTGGCCGCGACTTTCCTGAGGGTTTCCATGACCAGCTGGGTGGCGTCGGCAGCGATGTTCGCCTGGGAAAAAATGCATGCCAGTTCGAACTGGTTCGGCGCAACCTCGTTGTGCTGAGTTTTGGCCGCCACGCCCATAGCCCAGAGCTCGCTGTTGACTTCATTCATGAAGCCTGCGACTTTTTCTTCGATAGCGCCATAGTAATGGTCTTCCATTTCCTGCCCTTTGGCGGGCATGGAACCGAACACCGTCCTGCCCGACAGCACCAGATCGGGGCGCTTGCGGTACAGTTCAGCGTTGACTAAAAAATATTCCTGCTCTGGCCCGGATGTCGGAATGACGCGATCCACATCCTTTTCGCCGAGAAGTTTCAAAACTTTCACAGCGGCCTTGCTGAGTGCATCCATGGAGCGCAAAAGCGGCACTTTTTTATCGAGCGCGTGCCCGTTGTACGAGACAAAGGCAGTGGGTATGCAGAGGGTCATTCCTTTCGGGCTGGTTTTTAAAAACGCCGGGCTGGTGACATCCCAGGCGGTGTAGCCGCGGGCTTCGAAGGTTGCGCGAAGACCGCCTGACGGAAAGCTGGAGGCGTCCGGCTCACCCTTGACAAGTTCCTTGCCTGAAAACTCCATGATGATGCCGCCGTTTGCGAGCGGGGAAACAAAGGACTCATGCTTTTCCGCCGTTACACCGGAAAGCGGGTGAAACCAGTGGGTGTAATGGGTCGCGCCGAACTCGGCAGCCCACTCTTTCATGGCTGCCGCAACGACTTCCGCAACTTCCAGCGACAGCTCCTTTTTGCCTGACTGCACCTGCAGAATTTCGGAATAAATCGATTTCGGGAGCCGCTCCCGCATGACTTCATTGGAAAAACAATGACTTCCATAAAGGGTCATCAGCGTGTCATCACGTCCGTTTGGCATGTATATGCCTCCTTCTTCTGAAGTTGAGATATGTTGCGGATTATTAAGCAAATTTCGTGCCAAATATAACTTGCTCGGAGGGAACGAATAAAGCTTTGTCAGGAATGGCGTTTCTCAATGTTGCGGCGAAAGCGGCGGCTGAATGAAGTTGAAATAAAATGACATTTTCGTAAGAATAAAATATAATCTTACATTTTTGTACGAAATGCCCGGTAATCCAATCGGAATCGATCCATGGCCAGCCTGAAGCGGCGTTCGGTAACGCCCAGCCGCCGTGCAGCAGCGGCGGCATTGCCGCGTTCGATTTTCAATGCCTCGACTAAAAGCTCTCGCTCGAGCCGAGCCAGCGCAGAATCCAGGGAGGATGCGGGTTCGGTTCCCGTAGACTGTGCGGACTGAAGGCTTGGAGGCAGATGGTAGGAATGGATGACGCCGTCGGTGCTCAAGATGGCGGCGCGCGCAATACAGTTTTCCAGCTCGCGGACATTGCCCGGCCAATGATATATCATGAGCAAATCCAGCGCCGGGCTCGAAATTCGGGCAATGCGCTTGCCGGTCGTCGTCGCCGCAAGGGCGGCGAAATGGTCAGCAAGCAGAAGAATGTCGGCGCCCCGCTCCCGCAATGGTGGAAGGTGAATAGGGAAAATATTCAATCTGAAAAACAAATCCTGGCGGAAACGGCCTTCCTGTACTTCTCTCGGCAGGTCTTTGTTGGTTGCGGCGATAATCCGGGCGTTAGTCTTGATCTGCCGGTTTCCGCCAACGCGTTCAAATGTTCGTTCCTGCAGGACCCTGAGCAGTTTAACCTGAACATTCGGTGAAAGATCGCCAATTTCGTCCAGAAACAGCGTTCCGTCCTGCGCCAGCTCAAACCGTCCCTGGCGCGGCGCTGTCGCACCGGTAAAAGACCCCTTTTCATGGCCGAAAAGCTCGCTTTCAATAATGCTCTCGGGGAGGGCGGCGCAGTTCACCGCGATAAAGGGGCCGGCGCTCTGCCGCGAACATTCATGAACAGCCTTGGCGACAAGCTCCTTGCCGGTGCCGCTTTCTCCTGTTATGAGCACCAGGGCATCGGTCGGCGCAACCTGGGAAATCATGGTGTAGACATCTTTCATCGCACTTGAAGAGCCAATTATGCCATGAAAGGAGAGCGGCTCGGCTGGTTTTTCATCGGCTGGCCGCACAAGGGGGGTCACAGATGTCAGGCTTTTCAGCTCTTCTTCACAGCGGTCGGTCTGTTCAAGCAAAGCCTTCCGCAGCGCTATGGCTTCCTGAATGATTCGGGACAGCCATTGTCCAAGGTTGCAGATTGTCTCGCGTTCTTCAGGATCCGGCGGACTCGCAAGGCTCAAGCTGACAATTGCGGCTACGCGGTTTTCGTACTTTATGGCAGATTCGTAAATAAAGGGGAACTGTCCGTTGTTTCCGATGTAATCGCCGTCAGAACCCAATGCCATGCCAAGGGGAAAACTCCCCATCCTGACAGGGTTTGGCTTGAATCTCTGGAAAAACTCAGGCGGCTCGCCAAAAATCTTGCCGATCCGGCTTGAATCCGAATCTTCAAGCCCGGCCATGATGTTGAGCCTCGGGAAGGCTTCGGCGACTTTCTGAATGCAGAGAGCTACGCCGCGCTCCAAATCAGGATAGAGTGTCAGGGTTCTCTGCAGTTCAAAAAGAAGCGCGAGATTCGGCTCCGATGGTTGCCTGCCCAAGAGTGTCATGCGTTTATTGTACGGTTGCGCTTAAAGGCTGGAAAGGGGTTTTCAAGAGTTTTGATGATAAAATCACGAAGCAGCAAGATTTTTTCAATTCTTTTAATTTTTATGCAGAAAAAATTCAGTATTTCTGACTGTCAGCGCTTGAAAAGGACTTGCTGGCATGCTATTTTCGTTTTCACCGATGGAGGAGCGATTCCCATCAGTAGTCCAGCCGAGGAACCGAAGCGCCGGCGACGCTGGATGAAAGGGGAGAATCGCCGAAGGATTGCGGCCAGCCCGGCGGCCACAGTCTTGGACGTTCGGGCTAATACCCGACGGCTGTCGCAGAAAAACTACCTTCTGCGGAGCGCCTGACGTACGGCTTCTCTTTCTGTTCAATACGGACTTTGGCAAATATTCCGAGGAGTCTTTGCCGCGGACCAATTCTTTCAGGAAGTTCCGAAGTTCTGGGCATGGTACCTGGTTTTCCAGGTATTTCCCCCATATCTGTATTTTTCCGAAAAAGCCTGCGTGTAGGGACTCCATCGCAATGGAGATACACATGGGCATGTACCGGACACCGGCAAATTCACCGCGCAATTTTCACCTCAGCTTCGCGCCGTCTACCGACCTCGAAGGCTCGGCTGACAGCATCGCTATGCTCGAAAAAAATCCGCTCGTCAAACCATACCTACAGAAGGGCAAAAAAATTCCAGTCACCATTCTTGGGGCGACTGGCGTCGTGGGCCAGCGTTTTTTGCGGC
>JAJTBL010000047.1 GCA_021286925.1 Spirochaetia bacterium
AATTCTGGTATCCATCCGGCGCAGGGGCGAGCGCCTCCGTATCGCGGTCGCCGATACTGGCACCGGCATGAGCGCTGACAAGCTTGCCGAGCTCAACCTGCGGCTGCGGCAGCCATTCGATTCAGTATCTGCAAAAACGAGCGGTGACAATCTTGTCAGTGCCAGCGGCATCGGTTTGGCAAATGTTGCAAACCGGCTGACAATTCTCTATGGACAGGAAGCTGTGATGAGAATCTATTCAGTGCCCGGGAAGGGAACCATCGTTCGTCTTAGCCTGCCGTTGAAAGGAATAGCCCGATGGCCCGAATCCTTATAGCTGACGATGAGGAACTGGAGCGCCAGGCGCTTCGCCTGATCATGACGGAAATGGCTGCTGGAGTTTCGCATGAAATCTGCGAAGCCAGGAATGGTCATGAGGTGCTCAACCTTGTTGCGCTTCAGTCTTTTGATGTGATTTTCCTCGATATTCGAATGCCAGGTCTTGATGGACTTGCCACCGCCGAAACTCTGCGCAGCCGCGGCATCGATACGCCGATTGTCATCATTTCAGCCTTCGATACCTTTGCCTATGCCCAGAAAGCGATAAAACTAGGCGTCTATGAATATTTGCTGAAGCCGGCAAGTGCTGAAGAAGTCCTGTCTGCGCTTGAAAAATCTCTGGAAAGCGCCAGCGGGGGCATGAATAATCCAGCAAGAACCCTGCAAGAAGCCAGGGAACAGCTCCGCCGCCAGCTTATTGATCAGCTCCGGCTCGGCATACCTGATTCAGCTCTGTTCGCCGAATATGAAAAGCTTGCCTCGCTGGAAAAGAAACCTAGAATCGCTCTTGCCGCAAGGCTGGAACCGGATACGCATTTGGACCGAATTGCATCAGCCATTCTGTCGTCGGCTTTGACCGCTGCGCAGAATATTCTTGCATCTCAGGGGACTGCATTCCTGGCTTCTGCGAGGGAATCAGCCCTGCGAATTCTTGTCTACGGGGAAGCTTTGGCTGAGCTCGAAACCTGTGTTTCCAATCTTGTGCCGGAAATGAAACGGCGCATCCTGGGGGAATTTTCGGCAAACCTGCTGATAGGTGTGGCCGGTCCTGGATGCACGGAATCGGCACAGCTCCTGGAACGTGCTGATGAAGCCCTGATGCTGGCAAAGCCCTCCAATCCTCTGGTCAGACTTTCTGCGCCGGAATCGATCGAATCGGAACAACTCGTTCACCTTTCCGGCCAGCGCAATCCAAGGAGCCTTGGTCTGCGGGCGCTGGAATATATCAGAACTCATTACAATCAGGATATATCATTGAGCAGTGCGGCTGACGCGCTTGCCGTCAACCCTTTCCATCTTTCGCATGCCATAACCCGGGAGCTCGGCATTGGATTCAGCGAACTGCTCGCAAGGATGCGGACAAACAAGGCCAAGGAACTCCTGCTTGCCGGTAGCAGTGTCAAGGAAGCGGGGTACCTGGTTGGCTTTTCGGACCAAGCCTATTTCTCCAAGGTCTTCAAGCGATTCCAGGGCATCAGTCCCGGGCAATTTGCCAGTAAAACCGCAAAAAAATACAAAAAAGAATAAAGAATTTCACGCCCCGGGAACTCGAATTCCGGTTCAAACTATAATCAGAAGGTTATTTCGGCCTCAAAATTTCAAGGAGGAAAGTGATGAAAAAAGCTTCATTCATCATTATTGCGATTTTAATCGCGGCTGTGCTGATGCCGGCACAGGTATTCGCGCAGAAAACCATCGTCCTGCGCCTTGCTGAAACCCATCCCCAGGACTATCCGACAACCCGCGGCGATTATGAGTTTGCCCGGCTTGTCAAAGAGCGCTCGGGCGGCAGGATTGTCATCGAAGTCTACCCGGGAAGCCAGCTTGGCCAGGAAAAGGCAGTTATTGAGCAGGTACAGTTCGGCGCTATCGATCTGACCCGTGTTTCCATCAGCCCGGTCGCGGCCTTTGTTCCGCGGCTGAATGCCTTCCAGATGCCCTACCTGTACCGGGATGAAGCCCACATGTGGAAAGTCCTGAAGGGTGATATCGGCAAGGAACTGCTGGCGAGTCTCGAGCCCTTTGGCTTTATCGGACTGGGCTGGTTTGAATCAGGTGCCCGCAATTTCTACAATTCGAAGCGTCCTATCCGCACTCCCGCTGATCTCAAAGGCCTGAAAATCCGTGTCCGGGAAAGCGAACTGATGATGGGCCTCGTGTCTGCCTTCGGCGCTGTTCCGACACCAATGCCTTTCGGCGAAGTCTACTCGGCTCTCCAGACCGGCGTTGTTGACGGCGCTGAGAACAACTGGCCTTCGTACTTCTCGACCAGCCATTACGAAGTGGCCAAATATATCACACTCGATGAGCACACTCGCGTCCCGGAGATCATCATTGGCTCCAAGATTTCTCTTGGCAGGCTTTCGCCGGCTGACCAGGAATTGATCAGGCAGGCTGCTTTCGATGCGATCGATTTCCAGCGCGCTGAGTGGGCAAAATATGAGAAGATTTCCATCGACAAAACCGTGGCTGCCGGCAGCCAGGTTGTTGAGATTGCTGATAAATCTGCCTGGCAGGCTTTGATGGCTCCGCTCTACGCCAAGCAAAGCAAGGAAATCCAGGCTTTGGTGGAAAGAATCAGGGCTGTAAAATAAGTTGACTGAGTGTTTTAAAATGCAGATGCATTTTGAAAAGACCAACTTGACATTGCGCGGGTTTCTCGCGGTTCTCCAGAACCGCGAGAAACCGCAAAGCCAATTTTAAAAATAGTAAAGTTTTGAAATTGGCTCGACTTTCGAAAATTCGTCATTTCGCAATGGTCGGCTGCCGCCGCAGATTTCAAAACCATCATTCTCCGGCGGCTGACCTTTTTATTCATTTTTTGCAAGGAATCAACCATGAAAGACCTGATTCTCAGGATAATCAATTTTTTCCATATTGTGCTGGTTGAACTCGCCAAGCTGATGATCATCGGCATGGTGCTGATTGTCTTTTTCAATGTCATCCTGCGGTATGTCTTCAATAGCGGCATCATCTGGTCTGAAGAAGTTTCGCTTTTGCTCTGTGTCTGGTTTATCTTCATCTCCTTTGGGCTGGGCGTAAAACAGCGGCTTCATATAACTATCAATCTGCTGAGCAAGGGGAAAATTTCTCCAAAACTCGATGGAATGCTGGATTTTATGGCGGAGCTTGTTGTGATTTTCATTGGCATGATCATGATTATTTATGGCACACGCCTTGTCCAGTTCACCATGCGCTCGATCATGCCCGCAACCCGGTGGCCTGCCGGTATTCTGTATCTCGTCGTGCCCTTCTCCGGTCTGACCATGGTGCTGGAAGCCATCCTGCACCTTTTGCGCTGGGATACCTATGATCAGAAGATTGACGATTATTTGACCGGCAAGGGCGGAAAACTGAAAGATGTATTCGGAGGCAACCATGGCTGATCCAGTCATTGCATCGGCAATTTTGCTCGGAGGTTTCATCCTGCTCCTGATTCTCAGGATTCCCATAACCTTTGCGCTGGCTTCAGTATCGATCCTGACCGCCATGTACCTCAACATTCCGCTCATGGCGATTGTCCAGCAGATGGTGCAGGGCGTTCGCTCGTTCTCCTTGCTTGCCATACCTTTTTTCATCCTCGCGGGTGAAATGATGGGGCAGGGAGGGATCGCCCGCAAGCTGATTGATTTTGCAAATATTCTGGTCGGCAGGGTCCGCGGCGGACTTGCGATGGTGAATGTTGTGGAAAGCATGTTTTTCGGCGGGATTTCCGGTTCCGCGGTTGCGGATGTCGCGTCGACGGGAACCATCATGATCCCCATGATGAAAA
The DNA here is from genome assembly GCA_021286925.1 of Spirochaetia bacterium. GTDB lineage: Bacteria > Spirochaetota > Spirochaetia > Treponematales > Rectinemataceae > JAJTBL01. Next base: position 3,812 of record JAJTBL010000047.1, read on the forward strand.
TGCAAGGCTATGATGACGATTTTTCAGTTGCCATCACCGTGACGAGCGCAACGCAGGGAATCATCATCCCTCCCAGCCACAACATGATTATTTATTCGCTGGCGGCAGGTGGAGTATCTGTCGGCCGGCTGTTCCTCGGCGGGTTCATTCCAGGCATCACGCTTGGCATTTCGCTGATGATTATGTCGTATATTCTTTCCATAAAAAGAAATTATCCCAGAGGTGAAAAAATCTCCTTCAAGCAGGCGCTCAAGACTACCAAGGACGCGGCGCTTGGCCTGCTGACCGCGGTTATCATCATGGGCGGCGTCATTTCCGGGGTTTTTACGGCAACAGAATCAGCGGCAGTCGCCGCGGTCTACGCGTTCTTTGTCACATTCTTTGTGTATAAGGAAATACCGCTCAAGGCGATGAAAGGCATTCTGTATTCAACGCTGAAAACTCTAGCCATGGTGATGGCGCTGATCGCCTCAGCCAGTGCCTTCGGTTGGCTGATGGCGTATCTCCGGATTCCCGCCAAGGCGACCCAGCTCCTGCTTTCGATAACCTCCAGCAAGGTTCTCCTGCTCCTGCTCATCAACGTCCTTTTGCTGCTGCTTGGCATGATCATGGACATGGCGCCTCTCATTCTGATTGTCACACCGATTCTCTACCCCGTGGTCGTAACCACGCTTGGCATGTCACCCATCCATTTCGGGATCATGCTCATGCTGAACCTTGCCATCGGACTGTGCACGCCGCCCGTTGGCTCCGCTCTCTTTGTCGGCTGCGCGGTCGGGAAAATCTCAATGGAACGTGCGACCAAAGCCATGTTGCCATTTTACCTCGCCATGTTTATTGTATTGATGCTGGTAACCTTCATCCCCGAGATTACCTTGTTTATTCCCAATCTCATCATGCCGGGGAATTGAGAGGATTTCATGTCATTTGTTGAATCGATGTTTTCGCTGAATGGCGCAGCGGCTGTCATAACCGGCGGCGCGGGCGGTTTGCCTCGCAGCCTCGCGGTAGCGTTCGCAAAAGCAGGCGCCAGGGTTTGCCTCTGGGGTCGAGGGACCAACCATCCAATCGAGGATGCGGTGGTTTCGGTAAAAGCCGAATCCGGCAGTCCGGATGTTTTCGGCGTAACCGTCGATACCGCAGACAGCCTGGCCTGCGAACGTGCCTATGATGCCACGGTTGAACACTGGGGCATGCAACCATCCATTCTGCTCAACGGCGTTGGCGGCAACCGCGGCAAGTCGTCGTTTGTCGATGTTGATGAAGCGGTTTTTGAAGAGGTCTTGAAGCTGAATCTGCTGTCCGGGCTGGTAACTCCCACGCGGGTGTTCGCCAGGCGCTGGATTGAGCACGGCGTAAAAGGAGCTGTCATCAACATGACATCGATGACCAGCTACAAGGCTTTATCAGGTGTCTGGGCCTATGACGCCGCCAAGGCTGGCGTCCTCAATCTGACTGAGGCTCTGGCTAAGGAACTCGCGCCGCACCATATCAGAGTCAATGCGATAGCGCCGGGGTTTTTTGTCGGAAACCAGAACCGGTCCCTGCTCTACCGGGATGACGGCGAGCTGACTGAACGAGGAAAGGCAATCATTGCACGCACCCCGTTTGGACGCTTTGGGGAGCACTCGGAGCTCTGGGGAGCGGCGCTGTTTCTCGCGAGCGACCGGGCATCCGGCTTCGTGACTGGAGTCAGCATTCCGGTGGATGGCGGCTTTCTTGCCGACAATATCTGACAGCGATTCAGGAGAAGCACTATGAAACCCTTCATGGACAAGAATTTCCTGCTGGATACCGAAGCCGCGCGGGAATTGTATTTCGGCCAGGCGGCGCCGCTTCCGATTTTCGATTATCACTGCCACCTCTCGCCTAGGGAAATCGCCGAAAACAAGCCTTTTTCCGATATCGCCGAAATCTGGCTCAAAGGCGATCACTACAAGTGGCGGATCATGCGGTCCAACGGGGCGGATGAGTCGCTCTGCTCGGGCCAGGCTTCCTGGGAAGACAAATTTGTGGCCTATGCTCAGGCGCTTGAAAAATCAGCGGGGAATCCGCTTTTGCACTGGTCGCATCTGGAACTCCAGCGCGCCTATGGCATCGATGACATCCTGACGCAGGGCAATGCGCTGAAAATCCGCCAGTGGGCCAATGACATCATCAGGGAGCGGAAGGATTCGCCGCGATCCATGCTGACACGATTCAATGTGGCGGTTGTCTGCACAACAGATGACCCCGCCGATGACCTCGGCTGGCACCGTCAGATAGCCGCAGATCCCGAATTTGGCACGGAAGCTGCACGAGCCGGGAAAAAAACGACGAGAGTTCTGCCTACCTTCAGGCCTGACAGAATCATGAATGTCCAAGACGCCGCGGCATGGAAAAATTATGCAGCCACGCTGGGCAGTTCAGCGGATATCGAAATCAAGGACTTTGCAAGCCTCCGGGAAGCTCTTGCGCGCCGCCATGCTTATTTCCACGCGAACGGCTGCCGCCTATCGGACCATGCCTTGCTGACGCCGCCCTTTGCGCTTGCCTCAGAGGCCGAGCTGGACTCAATTATCGAGTCCCTGCTCGAGGGCAGGACGGTCAGCGCAGAAGAGGCGGAAAAAATGGCCGCTGCTGTGCTGATTCACTGCGCCCAACTCAATGCGCAAGCCGGCTGGACCATGCAGCTGCACATCGGAGCGCTCAGAAACACCAATACCCGGCTTTTCAGGCTTTACGGCCCTGACGGCGGGGGTGACTCGATCAGTGATTCCGCAATTGTGCTGAGCCTGGCCCGGCTCCTGGATCACCTGGACACCCAGAACAGCCTTCCCAAGACAATCCTGTATTCTCTCGATGCAACCAGGAACGCAAGCCTCGCCGTCCTCGCCCAGAGTTTTGCGATGCATGGCAGTCCCGGGAAAATCCAGTATGGCTCGGCATGGTGGTTCAACGATCACAAGGACGGCATGCAAAAGCACCTGGTGGAAACCGCTTCCGTCAGTCTGATTGGTCGCTGGGTCGGCATGCTGACCGATTCCCGCTCCTTCCTCTCCTTCCCCCGTCATGAATATTTCCGACGTATCCTGTGCAGGGTTGTCGGCCGATGGATCGAAGACGGCGAACTTCCCGCCGGTGAAGCATATGCCGACGCTTTGGTTCGGAATATCTCCTGGTACAATGCGCGCGATTATTTTGGCATGGAAGTACCAAAGTGGGCGCAGGGCTGAAAAGCAACGAGATCATGGGGCTCCTTGCTTTTCATGAGAGCCCCCTGCTCCTGCTCAGCGTTTTAAAAAAAAGGCAGTCCCTGCACTTGCGGGACTGCCTTTTTCGTCAATTAGAAACAGCGGCTAAGGCCGACTGCAGCTCTCCATTCGATTCTATTTTTCAGTCTCCGTCATGCCCGAAATAAACTGCTTCTGCATGAGCACTACCACGATAACCGGCGGTAGCATGGCAAGCAATGTTGTCGCCATGACAATCTGCCACTCAATCTGCACATCAGCGCCGGAGAGCATCCGGTTGATGCCAATCAGCAGGGTGTAGTAATTCGTTTTGGTCGTAATCAGCAAAGGCCACAAATACTGGTTCCAGCCATAGATGAACTGGATGACGAACATGGCGGCTACCGGCGTTCTGGTCATCGGAACAAGGATGCTGCGGAAAAACTGCATGGGCGTCGCACCGTCAATCTGGCTGGCTTCCGCGATTTCTCGGGGAATCGACATGTAAAACTGCCGGAAGAGGAACACCGCGGTTGCAGAGACAATCATCGGGAGGATAAGCCCGGCATAGGTGTTGAGCATTCCAAGGTCGGAGATAACCTTGTACGTCGGCATGATACGAACTTCAACCGGCAGCATCAGCGTGATGAAAATCGCCCAGAAGCAGAATTTCCTGCCCGGAAAATCGAAAAAAACAATTGCGAAGGCCGCCAGCAGAGAGACGATGATTTTGCCGATAGAAATGCCCAGCGCCATGATAAGAGAATTCTTGACCATGACAAGAACCGGCGTTCCCATGTTGCTGGTGCCCTCAAAGAGCGCTCTGCGATAATTTTCAAAGAGGTGCGGTCCGAGTTTGAGCGGCATCGGCGCTGCCAGAATTTCCGCGCTTGTATGCGAGGACCCGACAAATATGAAATAAATCGGAAAAATAATGATGATGATTCCAATCCATAGATAGATGTGGGGCAGAATTCGCTGAATTTTAGAATGTTCTTTCATGTTCTGCTCCTTTCTCAATACGTGACGCGCCGCTCGATAAAGCGGAACTGCACAACCGTCAGCGCGATAACCATCAGCATCAGGATAACGGACTGAGCAGCCGAGCCGCCCAGGTCGAGGTTGACAACACCATCACGCCAGACCTTGTAGACAAGAATAGCCGTCGACTTTCCAGGCCCGCCCGCTGTCATCTGATGAATGATGGGGAAGGTTTCAAAAAAGCCATATACAAGGTTCATGACAAGCAGGTAGAAGGTTGTCGGTGACAGCAAGGGAAACACAATTTTTCTGAACCGCAGTCCATGGCCCGCGCCGTCGATGGCGGCGGCCTCTATCAGCGTTTCAGGAACAGACTGCAGTCCGGCCAGGAAAAAGACGAAATTGTAAGCCAACTGCTTCCACGATGCTGCGATAGTAATCAGGATAAAAGCCTGGTTGAAATTCAGCAGATAGCTCCATTCAATATTGAATTTATGCTTGAGCACCCATGCAATAATTCCAACATTCGGATTGAACATGAAAAGCCAAATGACGCCGGCTACCATCGTAGAGACGGCATAGGGCCAGATAAGCATCGTTTTATAGAAGGTCTGAAAACGGATTTTTTTATTCGCCTGAACCGCGAGAAACAAAGAAACCGACATGGCCAGGACAGTGATTCCGACCGCGAAAAACACAGAAACGACAAATGACTGTCCATACCCGTTGGACTTGTCAGTAAAAAGCTGCGTATAGTTTTCAAGCCCGACAAAGATCATTTTGCCGCCGAATGGATCCTGCAGAAAGAATGATTGCAGAATAGCCTGCGCTGCGGGCCAGAAAAAGAACACAAAAACAATGATCATCTGAGGTGCGACAAGCAAGTAGGCCAGGCCTTTTGCTTTGAACTCGTATTGTTTGGTCATGGTGTCTCTGCCAGAAAAAGATTGGGATAAAAAGCCGCGAGCGACGGCTGTAACTGGAAAATGGGAGCCGGCATGCCTAAGCATGCCGGCTCGGAGAAAAAAACTGGAAGTTTCTTACTTGTTCAGCGCTTCAAACTTCCGGAGCGTGGCGTTTCCGTCCGCGACCATCTTGTTCAGACCGTCTTTGACGGAAATCTTTCCGGCGAGAATATCTTCCCACACCTGGTCTTCAATTTCACGAATGATATTGAAGTTGCCGAAGCGGATACCCATGGAGTTCTGGGTCGGCAGTTTGTTGAGCAACTGCTTGATGGCAACTTCGGGACCTGGGTTCTCTTTATAGAAGCCCTGGGACTTGGTCAGCTCATAGGCTGCCTGGGTGATGGGCAGGTAACCGGTCTGCTGGTGCCAGAACGCCTGGATTTCAGGCTGGCTGATAAA
>JAJTBL010000048.1 GCA_021286925.1 Spirochaetia bacterium
GTAGCTCAGTCGGCAGAGCATAGCCATGGTAAGGATAAGGTCAACGGTTCAATTCCGTTCGGGGGCTTTAGCAAATACTCCATGCGCGGGGGACTTTTAGTCGGATGCCGCGAAAGGACTGAAAATATGGCTTCAAAGAAACAGACGGTAGAAATCATCGCCCTCCAGTGCACAGAATGCAAGCGCCGTAACTATACGACCAAAAAGAACCGCAAGACCATGCAGGAAAAACTGGAGCTTATGAAGTACTGCAAGTGGGACCGCAAGCATACCTTGCATAAGGAAACTAAGGTAAAATAAGGTTTTGCCCCGGGCAAGCCTTTTGAAAAGCTGTCACGCCGGATTGGGCGTGGCTTTCTTTAGGCCAGTAGCTCTAATGGTAGAGCGCCGGTCTCCAAAACCGGATGTTGAGGGTTCGAGTCCTTCCTGGCCTGTTATGCGCTTGTGAGTTCAGCGGGGTAAATAGGAGCCGTCATGAAGAAGTTGATCCAGTTCTTCAAAGATAGTTATGCAGAGCTGGCCAAAGTAGTCTGGCCAAGCAAAGAAGATGTCATCTCCTCGACAAAAGTAGTTGTCATCTCCACAGTTTTTGTAGCCCTGCTTTTGGGGCTTATCGACTTCCTTCTTGTTCTCGGTATTGAAGTCGTTTTCCGTTAAGGCGGATATTGGATGGGAAAGTCCTGGTATATTCTTCACGTTTACTCTGGTTATGAAAACAAGATAGAGAAAACTATCCGCATGCTGCTCGATACGGGAGAGATATCCAAGGATATCGTCACCGATATCAAGGTTCCTACGGAAGAGGTCACCGACGTCAAAGACGGCAAGAAAAAAACTGTAACCCGCAAGATTCTTCCAGGTTATCTGCTTGTTGAAATGGATCTTCCTGACAATGGGTGGAAGGCTCCCTGTTCTGCTATCAGAAAAATTACCGGAGTCACTGGCTTTGTTGGTTCTAATCTCAGCAGTAAACCTCAGCCTATCCCTTCGGAAGAAGTTCGGAGAATTCTGCAGCGAACCGGCGAACTCAAAGGCGATACTCAGATCAGGATGAAGCAGAGCTATGCGCCCGGCGAGCAGGTGAAAATCATCGAAGGTCCGTTTGAGTCGTTCTCCGGTGTCATTGAAGAAGTGAACGCCGAAAAGAACAAGCTTAAAGTCATGGTAGGCATTTTTGGTCGCTCTACTCCCGTTGAGGTAGAGATGACCCAGGTTGAAAAAGTCTGACGCGATTTTTCTGAATATTGAAAGCGCAGTCAGGTCTCGGACTGGTAGATAAAACCAGTCTGGTGTTCTTTTAAAAGCAGCTGAACAGGCAAATCCCATATGGGATTTTTCGCGTTCGGTTTCTCACATAAGGGGTATTGACTCCAAAGATGGGAGCTTCCGCTCGTAATCGGAAGCGCTACCCCGGACATTTTGCGCCGGGTATACCACAAAAGGAGAGAGGCTATGGCCAAAAAGAAAATTACTGCGATTGTCAAATTGCAGTGCCCAGCCGGCAAGGCGACCCCGGCTCCACCCGTTGGACCAGCGCTCGGCCCTCATGGTGTTTCTGCGCCCATGTTCTGCCAGCAGTTCAACGAAAGAACCAAGGGAATGGAACCCGGTCTTGTCATTCCGGCAATCATCACCGTGTATCAGGATAAATCATTCACTTTTATCCTGAAAACTCCGCCTGCAAGTGTTCTTATCAAGAAAGCCTGCGGAATCGAAAAAGGTTCCCCGGTTCCTCACAAGCAGAAAGTCGCAAAACTGACGAATGAAAAGCTGGAAGCTATTGCCAAGCAGAAACTTCCGGACTTGAATGCCAATGATATTCAGGCAGCCATGCGCGTCATTGCTGGTACCGCCCGTTCTATGGGCATTGAAACGGAGCTGAAAAAATGAAGCACGGCAAGAAATATATCGAAGCGTCAAAAAAGGTAGACAGGAATGTTGAACTTGAGCCGGTCGCCGCGTGCGCTCTTCTCAAGGAAGTCAAGTTTGCCAAATTTGATGAAACCGTAGAAGCCCATGTCAGACTCAATCTTAAGAAAAGCCAGACTGTTCGCGATACTGTCGTTCTTCCCAATCAGTTCCGCGGCGAAAAGCGCGTGCTTGTGTTCTGCAAGCCTGAACGGGTTAAGGAAGCTTTGGAACTCGGCGCCGCTTATGCAGGCGATGCAGAGCTGATTGAAAAGATCAAGGGTGGCTGGCTCGATTTTGATGTCGCGGTTGCAACCCCTGATATGATGAAGGATGTCGGCAAGCTCGGTATGGTGCTTGGCCGCAAGGGTCTTATGCCCAACCCGAAAACCGGAACCGTCACCAACGATCTCAAGGCTGCTTTGAATGAGCTCAGAAAGGGACGAACCGAATTCCGCTCCGACAAGACTAACATCATACATCTCGCGATCGGAAAGGCTTCAATGGAAGCCGAGAAAATCGCTGAAAACCTCACGGCCCTCCTCGATGAAATCAACAGAAAGCGCCCTTCAGATGTGAAAGGCGACTTTATCACCTCAATATTCCTTGCTTCCACAATGGGGCCTGGTGTGCGCGTCGCTGTCGCGAAGAACGAGAAGAGGTAACCCTATGGCAATGAGAGCTACAAAACTGCAACCAAACAAGGTTGAAGCCATTCAGATGCTGAAGGAAATGATCCAGGGCTCGAATGACTATGTGTTTGCCGAGTACCGCGGACTCACGGTCGAGCAGATCACCAGCCTTCGCAAACAACTGCGCGAAAAAGGCGCTGAACTCCATGTCGTCAAGAACAATTTCGCGCGCATCGCTTTTGAGGAACTTGGCTATACCAAGGAAGTCGCTCCCTTGCTTGCAGGGCCGACTGCTGTCACGTTCGTCAAATCCGATTCAAACGATGTCGCCAAAGTCCTGCTGGATTTTGCCAAAGAAGTGCCGGCACTCACCATCAAAGGAGCTTTGGTTGATAAAGGCTTCATGGACAAAGCCCAGGTCGAAGCCTTCTCGAAACTTCCTGGCCGCGGCCAGCTCATCGCGATGCTCATGTCTGCGATGAACGCTCCTGCGCAGAACCTCGTCTATGTCCTCAATGCGATTCCGACCAAGCTGGTCAGGGTCCTCAAGGCCATCGAAGAGAAGAAAGCTCAGGAAGCATAATTCTGTGCATCTGGCTGTCAGGCTTCGGTCAGCTGCCGTTCCTGTCAGCCTTGAATAATGCTTTCCGTATGGAAAGCCAATTGTATCTAAGGAGAAGATAATATGGCAGCTTTGACAAAAGATCAGATTATCGACGCGATCGCATCCATGACTGTCCTTGAGATCAGTGATCTCGTAAAGGCAATGGAAGAAAAATTCGGCGTTACCGCCGCGGCTCCTGTCGCAGTCGCAGCAGCCGGCCCCGCAGCCGCAGCTGCTCCCGCTGAGGAAAAGACCGAGTTCACCGTCATCCTCAAGGGCGGCGTTCCTGCTGACAAAAAAATCGCCATCATCAAAGAAGTTCGCGCCATCACCGGGCTCGGACTCAAGGAAGCCAAAGACCTCGTCGAAGCCGGAGACAAGCCTCTCAAGGAAAATGTTTCCAAGGAAGAAGCCGAGAAGGTCAAGAAGCAGATTGTCGACGCCGGCGGCGCTGTCGAAATCAAATAAGGAATTTCCAGGTTCCGGTTGCTGCGCGGCTTAAAAACAACTTCAGCAATGCCGGAATACAGAGTTCAGATTTGAGCGCTTCCCTTTCCGGGGCCTGTGAAAGCAGGATTCTCTGGGGAGGGAAGCGTAGTTTTCCGAAGGCATTTCCCAAAAGTGCCTTCGGATGACGAATATGGTCATCAGCCCGTTACTGCGCAGCGGGCTGAATTACAATAGATGGCACATTGAAATAATGTGGCGCAGACCGAACCGGCCAACGCGCATGAGACGCGTTTCAGGAGGGGTAGCGGATGGCATATACCAAGAACAAAATCCAGCGCCGTTATATCGGCAAGGATTATCAGGAGGCGATGGACCTCCCGGATCTCATCGATATTCAGCTTTCTTCGTTCGAACGATTTCTTCAGCGCGAAAAGCTTAAAAACGGAGAGCCGCTGGACTCTGTTGGCCTTCAGGAAGTCTTTGAGGGCACTTTCCCCATTGAGAGCCAGAGCGGCGATATGGTCATCGAGTTTGAGCGATACAATCTTGATGAAAGCGCCATCAAATACACCGAGCTCGATTGCAAGCAGAAAGGGCTTACCTATTCCATCCCGCTCAAGGCTACGGTAAATCTTGTTTTCCAGAAGACCGGTGAAATCCGCCAGAAAGAGATCTATCTCGGCGACATCCCTCTGATGACTGACCGGGGAACCTTTATCATCAACGGCGCTGAGCGCGTTGTCGTATCGCAGATTCATCGTTCGCCAGGCGTTGTATTCAGCCACGAAAAGGGTGTTTTTTCATCGCGCCTCATTCCCTATCGCGGCAGCTGGCTTGAATTCGAAATTGACCAGAAAAAAGAACTCATTTATACAAAAATCGACCGCAAGAAAAAATTCCTCGGAACCTTGTTCCTCCGAGCCATTGGATTCACAACCCGCGAAGAAATCATCGAGGCTTTCTATAAAACGAAAACCATCGAATTGTCTGATCTTGAAACGGCCAAGGAACAGCTCGTCGGCAAAGTACTTGCAAAGGCTGTCTATATCGAATTCGACAATGAAAAGAAAAAGCTTTTCCGTGCCGGCGAAAAGCTTCATTTGCACGAGGTGGATGAGCTTGGCAACCTCGGAATCCCCAGTGTCGAAATCATCGATTTTGAGCATCCTGATTCAATGCACAATGAGATGATTCTGCACTGCTTCGAGCGCGAAGATGTCAAGCTTGAAAAAGAAACATCCGACCAAGACGAACCCAGCAAGGCTGACGCGCTTTCTGCAGTCTACGCGACACTTCAGCCGGGCGAGCCTATCACTGTTGATGGTGCTGAACGCGACCTCATGAGCATGTTCTTCTCATCGAGAAAGTACGACCTCGGCAAAGTTGGCCGCTATAAACTCAACAAGAAATTCAACTACGCTGTGCCGGTTCAGGAGTACACCCTTACCAAGGCTGACATCGTCGCCACCATGAAACACCTCATGGATGTCTATTACGGCGAAGCCTATGTCGACGATATCGACCACCTCGGCAACCGCCGTGTCCGTTCCGTCGGCGAACTTCTGGCCAATGTCATGAAAAGCGCTTTCGCGCGAATGGAAAGAATTGCAAAAGAGCGAATGGCTCTGAAGGAAACCGAGACTGTCCGGCCGCAGGACCTCATTTCGATTAAGCCGATTGTCGCGGCAATCAAGGAATTCTTCGGTTCTTCCCAGCTTTCCCAGTTCATGGATCAAGTTAACCCCTTGGCTGAGCTGACCCACAAACGAAGACTGAACGCGCTTGGACCAGGCGGTCTTTCACGCGATCGCGCCGGCTTTGAAGTCCGTGACGTTCACTACACCCATTATGGCCGCATGTGCCCGATTGAGACACCGGAAGGTCCGAATATCGGACTTATCGTCTCTCTCGCTACATATACAACAGTCAACGATTACGGATTCCTAGAAACGCCGTACCGGAAAGTCAAGGACGGCATCGTTACCAATGAAATTGAATATCTTTCCGCCATCGACGAAGACCGGTACTATATCGCCCAAGCTTCAGCCCGCATCGATACTGACGGCAATTTCCTCGATTCTACGATTTCTTGCCGGCACCAGGGCGACTATGTCATGCAGGCACCGAAAGATATCCAGTACATGGATGTTTCGCCCAAGCAGATCATATCTGTATCGGCTTCCCTCATCCCCTTCCTGGAGCATGATGACGCCAACCGCGCCCTTATGGGTTCCAACATGCAGAGGCAGGCAGTTCCGCTTGTTTTCCCTGAAGCTCCCCGCGTCGGTACCGGCATGGAATGGAAGACTGCCTATGATTCAGGTGTTCTGGTCAAAGCCAAGCGCAGCGGTGTGGTCAAGTTTGTTGACGCTTCCAAAATTGTCATCAAGCCGGACACCCTGGACCCCCTGGATGAGGATACCTACATCCTGGTCAAATATCAGCGAACCAACCAGGATACCTGCTACAACCAGCGCCCCATCGTCCAGTTCGGTGAAAAAATCATGAAGGGACAGGTTATCGCAGATGGCCCGGCTACCAACAACGGCGAACTCGCCCTTGGCCGCAATATCCTTGCAGGCTTTGTACCCTGGAACGGCTACAACTACGAAGACGCCATTCTGATTTCCCAGCGAGTCGTCAAGGAGGATATGTTTACCTCCATCCATATCAAGGAATTCCAGACTGAAGTCCGGGAAACCAAGCTGGGGCCGGAGCGGATTACCCGCGACATTCCGAATATCAGCGAAAAGATTCTGGACAACCTCGATGCCGACGGCATTATCAGAGTCGGCGCGAAGGTGAAGTCCGGCGATATTCTGGTCGGCAAAGTGACGCCCAAGAGCGACACCGACACAACCCCGGAATTCAAACTGCTCAATTCGATTTTCGGCGAAAAAGCCAAGGATGTGCGCGATTCTTCACTGCGGGTTCCGCACGGAATCGAAGGCACCATCATCGACATTCAGCGGATGAAGCGATCCGCGAACGACGACCTTTCACCCGGCGTCGAAGAAGTTGTCAAAGTCCTTATTGCGACGAAACGCAAGCTCAAGGAAGGCGACAAGATGGCTGGACGCCACGGAAACAAGGGTATTGTCGCCCGCGTTCTTCCTGTGGAAGACATGCCGTATCTGGAAGACGGCACGCCGCTTGATATCTGCCTCAACCCGCTGGGCGTTCCTTCACGAATGAACATTGGTCAGATTATGGAGACCGAACTTGGCTGGGCAGGCAGCACCTTGAACGAATGGTATTCATGCCATGTTTTCCAGTCACCCTCGCAGGAACAGATCGCGGAAAAGCTGGTGGAAGCTGGCCTTCCTGGCAGCGCCAAGGTGAAAGTCAGAGACGGCCGGACCGGCGAAGCGTTCAAGAATGAAGTCACGGTCGGAGTCGTCTACTTTATGAAATTGCACCATCTTGTCGACGACAAGATGCATGCCCGTTCAACCGGACCCTATTCGCTGGTCACACAGCAGCCGTTGGGCGGAAAGGCTCAGTTCGGCGGCCAGCGGCTTGGTGAAATGGAAGTCTGGGCGCTTGAAGCCTATGGTGCCGCGAATACCCTGCAAGAACTTCTGACTATCAAGTCTGATGATATGACGGGACGTGCCAAGGTGTATGAAGCGATTGTGAAGGGCGAACCCCACACAGCCGCCGGCATCCCTGAAGCATTCAATGTCATGGTTCAGGAATTGCGCGGACTCGCGCTCGATATCCGTGTTTACGACGCTAAGGGTAAACAGCTGGCGCTGACAGAGCGTGATGAAGATATCATCAACAAGAACACGGGAACATTTTGACGTTTTTTATGGCATTGCCCCTGTCTGAAAGGGGCAATGCGAGGTTCCGCGGTCATGGGGCCGCCTGGAACCTGAATTTGCGATTCCCGGCAGGGGGTCGCCCCGCGAAGCACCTGGTAAGGCGCTTCGTGAAACCCGAGGGGGCAGCATGAGAGATATCCAGGATTTTGACAGCATTTCTATTCGACTCGCCAGTCCGGAAATGATCCGGGCCTGGTCCTATGGAGAAGTCAAGAAGCCTGAAACCATCAACTACCGGACGCTCAGACCCGAGCGCGATGGGCTTTTCTGTGAAAGAATTTTCGGAACCACCAAAGAGTGGGAATGCTATTGCGGCAAATTCAAATCCATCCGCTACAAGGGCGTCATCTGCGACCGCTGCGGCGTCGAAGTAACTCACTTCAGAGTCAGGCGCGAGCGCATGGGTCATATCGAACTGGCATGCCCGGTTTCCCATATATGGTTCTATCGTTCAGTTCCGAGCCGCATGGGACTTCTCCTTGACCTTTCCCTAGCCGCACTTCGCTCGATTCTCTACTATGAAAAATATATCGTCATCGATCCGGGCGAAACCGAGCTGAAGAAAATGCAGATCCTGACGGAAGAAGAATACATTGCCGCTCAGGACCGCTACGGCGGAGCCTTTACCGCAGGAATGGGCGCAGAAGCTATCAGATCTCTGCTCCAGCGAATTGACCTCGACAAACTCGCCGCGGAACTTCGCGAAAAAATGGTCGCCAAAGGACCGAAATCCGACAGGCGCCTTCTGAAACGCATTGAAATTGTCGAATCATTCAGAAATTCCCAGAATAAGCCCGAATGGATGATCCTCAGCGTAATTCCGGTCATCCCGCCGGAACTCCGCCCCATGGTCCAGCTCGACGGCGGCCGCTTCGCTACCAGCGATCTCAACGATCTCTATCGCCGCGTCATCAACCGGAACAACCGGCTGAAACGGCTCCAGAACCTCAATGCACCCGAGATCATCATCCGCAATGAAAAGCGAATGCTGCAGGAAGCTGTCGACGCGCTCTTCGATAACACCAAGAAAAAACGGGTTGTCAAAGGTGCTTCCAACCGGCCGCTCAAATCCCTGTCCGACATGCTCAAGGGAAAGCAGGGCCGATTCCGCCAGAACCTTCTCGGAAAACGAGTCGACTACTCAGGCCGTTCCGTCATTGTTGTCGGCCCGGAACTCAAGATGTGGCAGTGCGGTCTTCCGACCAAAATGGCACTTGAGCTGTTCAAGCCCTTCATTATGAAGAAGCTTGTCGAAAAGGATGTCGTTTACAACATCAAGAAAGCCAAGATGCTGGTCGAGTCCGAGACTCCCGAAGTCTATGCAGTCCTCGACGAAGTTGTCAAAGAACACCCTGTTCTGCTGAACCGCGCCCCGACCCTGCACCGGCTTGGTATTCAGGCATTCGAACCAGTTCTGGTCGAAGGCAAGGCTATCAAACTGCATCCGCTCGTCTGTAAAGCCTTCAACGCCGACTTCGACGGCGACCAGATGGCTGTCCACGTTCCGCTTACCAACGCCGCACAGGCTGAGTGCTGGACGCTTATGCTGTCCAGCCGCAATCTTCTGGATCCTGCAAACGGGAAAACCATCGTTTATCCTTCCCAGGACATGGTTCTCGGCATCAACTTTCTTTCACGCCCCAAAAAAGGCGTCAAAGGGGAAGGCAAGCGCTATTCTTCTACGGAAGAGCTTCTGCTGGCTTGCGAAAGCGGCGCCTGCGATTATCAGGCCGAGGTAAGAATCCCCGCTCCGAAGAATCTTGTCTGGAACAAGCTGAACCAGCCGCTTACGCTGCCTCCAAACCGGGTAATTGCTACCACTGCAG
>JAJTBL010000049.1 GCA_021286925.1 Spirochaetia bacterium
CAGCGCCTGTTCCTTGTCTGCTGCGTTTTTCAGAGCGACCGCTGGATCCACTTTCTTCAGATACACTTCATCAACCGCGTCTACGAGCACCGTACGCTGACCAGCGTCATCCACAAACTGGCTGGCGTGAGCATAGGAAAGACCTTTCAGGAAGGGAGCAATCACTGGGTCATTTTTATAGGATTCAGAAAGCGAAGGAGTGGCAGGGAGTTCGCCAACCCGCTGGAGCCAGAGCACCTGCACTTCTGGCGAAGTGATGTATTTCAGGAATTTAATAGAAGCTTCCAGTTTTTTCCCGCTCGTTCCCGCGACAATGGCGTGAGTCCAGAATGAAGCATAATTCGACTTGATACCTTTGTAGCTGGGAAGCTCGCTGACTCCCCACTCAAGATCCTTCACCGCATTGAGCGTCGCAATTCTGAAAGAACCATCAATATTCATTGCCGCCTTGCCTGCCTTGAATGCTGTAACATCATCTGTTGCAAAATTTGGATAGCCGACTTTATCCTTGACAATCCTGTCCATGTACCATTTGAAAGCTGCGACGCCATTCGCGTCAGCATAGGTTACTTTCCGGTAATCGCTGCTGTATGGAGTATTTCCGAATTGTCTGAAAAGAACTTCGCGCAGCCAGTTGTGGCCCTGTCCAGTGGGCTGCATGGCAAGGCCGGCTTGAATCAAGTTGCCCTGACCGTCGTATTTAGAAAGTTTTCTGGCATATGCTTCAAGTTCTTCCAGGGTTTTCGGCGGAACATTCGGGTCCAGTCCAGCTTCCTTGAAAAGTTTCTTGTTCCAGATCAGCGCCAAAG
Organism: Spirochaetia bacterium; assembly: GCA_021286925.1. GTDB lineage: Bacteria > Spirochaetota > Spirochaetia > Treponematales > Rectinemataceae > JAJTBL01. Next base: position 810 of record JAJTBL010000049.1, read on the forward strand.
TTCTGACTGCTGTTGGTACTGAGTAATACTTTCCGCCAAAATCCACCGATTCCGCAACAAAGGGATAAAAATTCTTTTCAAAAAAGGCTTTGTTGAAATCGGCAGCTGGCAGTTCCTGCAGGTAGCCGGCTTTTACGTACATGGGGAGCCAGCCATAGAAAAGGTTGATGACATTGGGACCTTCGCCAGCAGGAATGGATGCAGCAACTTTCTGATTGTAACTTTCATACGGGAAGGTCACTTGCTCAACCTTTATGCCAGGGTTGGCCGCCTCAAACTTCTGGATCAGTTCATCCATCAATTTCACTTTTGATTCATAAAAATATTGCCAGTAGGTGATGGTCACTGTCTGAGCAAAAATGCCAGCCACTGCTACCGCCAGCAACACCGCGATCATGAGCGTCTTTTTTTTCATAAAGCCTCCTTGCAAATTCATTTGCTTTATTAAGCCTAATCTGCAAACTTTCAATTTGCAAGGTTGAATTGTGCGTTTTGATAAATAATTTCAAATTTCAAAAAGCAATAGAATAATTTTTTATTGGATATCCCCTATCACTCTTTGCACGCGAGCTCATCCATGCGGCGCAGACGCCGCGAAACGTCGCGGGCAAGGTTCATGACCATCATGGAGAAGGCTTTGGGATCGAGTTTTGATATCTCATACAACGCACGGTTGGAAATGGTCACTACTTCCAACGGCTCCAGCGCAGTGATGGTGGCAATGCTTGGCATGACATCGATAAGCTCCATCTCTCCAAAGGTTTCGCCTTCTTTCAGCTCGGCGATTGGAACCCCTTTTTTGGAAACCTGCACCCGTCCACTGATGATAAAGTATATTTTGTCATTGGGAGCGCCTTCCTTCATGGGCGTATCACCCGCATTGAATTGCTCATAGCCGAACAGCGCCTTGATCTTTTCAATTTGCTCAGGCAGAACACCGCCGAACAATGAGTACTTCTGCAATTGGCTGGTATCCACCATGACAAGCCCCCTTCAGATATCTCTGTGATCCCGATGATATTTTAATTATAACGCAACAATCCGGTTTCTGCCGCCCTCTTTTGCCTGGTAGAGGGCTTCGTCGGCTCGCCGCACAAGTGCGTCCGCAGAAGATGCGTCAAAATCGGGCCAGGATGCTGCCCCTCCTGAAATCGTCAATTTGAGATTCTGCGAGCCATACTGGAAGACGGTTTCTTCAACGAGCCTTCGGACACGATCCGCAATCTGGAAAGCGTCGGTAAGCGAAGCGCCCGGCAATACTGCCATGAATTCTTCGCCGCCGTATCTGAGCGCGACATCGCCTTCGCGCAGAGCGCTTTTCAAAAGCCGGGAAACATGCACCAGCACCTTGTCGCCCATCGGATGACCGTAGGTGTCATTGACGTTCTTAAAGTGATCCAGATCGAATATGCAGACACCCACGGGGGAACCAGAGCGAATGGAACGGCCAAATTCTTCCTGAAGCCGCGCCATACCAAACCGCCGATTGAACATGCCGGTCAGCGAATCGTTGGCGGCAAGTTTCTGGAGCTGATCGTATGTCAGCGCGTTCCTGAAGGCGACAGCAAGGCTCGCGTTGACAAGCTCCAGCATCGCGAGGGTTTCCTGGGGAATTGTAAAAGCCGTGGCTAAGACGATGACACCGAGCGGGACGTCATGGTACACCAGCGGCTCAACAAGAACGGTCTTCGGCGAAAAATCGAGCACTGAGCTCTCAATGGCAATATCTGCCGGCATTTGAAGAAGCTGACGCTCCTTGACTGCCATGGCTCGAGTGACGACATCGCTTTTTGCAATCCCAGCGGTATCGCGAATGCGGTATGAGGCGATGACTTCCATCTCGCCTTCCCGCTCCATGACTATGGTACCGGCTTCCGTTCCAGTAAAAGAAAGTAGCGCTGGAAGAACGGTGATACCCAGGTCTTCAAGTTCGAGCCTGGTAGACAGCATCGAGGTAAACTGCCGAACCATGAGTTCGGATTTCAGAGAAGCAAACAGGGAGTTGACGAGGACGTTATACGATTTCGCGCTTTCGCCGAGAACATCGGATGAATCGACTTCCAGCAGGCAGTCTGAAGTTTTGCAGTTATTCACAATATCTTCATGACTGTCGTTGATGAGGTGGTTTGAAATGTATTGCATGCGCTTGACCAGTTTCTGCAGGCGAGTCCCGACAACGCTTCTTGCGAGGATAATATTCATCAATCCGACGACAAGACCCGCCATGATGCACACGAGAATGAACCAGGGCTGCAGCGTTATGGAAGCCGGAACGCCAAGCAATATCAGAAAGAACGGGAATACAATACCAACCAACAGGCCGAAACCCATCATCAATATGGCAAGGTCGTTGAAAACGCTTTTAGTCAGTCGAATCATAAAGCCCCCTAAAGACGGCTCTATACTAGCCTATCAACGCCCTGCCTGCAAGAAAAAAACGATAAAGTTTTAAAATTGGCTCAATGCTTTATTTATCGAAACAGCCAGAGCAGTTGGCAGGGAGCCAGGGATCCAGCAGAAATTGCATTCCAGCTTAAACCGCTGACAAGATCCGTACAGGATTCTCCTCCCAGGATTTCGGTCAGCCTTGTCTGTGCAATCGGAACAGAGGATTCAGAAAAATTTCCCACAATGACAAGCTGAGAACCGGGAATTTCTTTATGTATCACGATGACGGATTTGTGGCCTGAAGGCAGAACCGCAAGGTCGGAAGCAGCGAATACCGGGTGAGAAGCGCGCTGTGCGACAAGCAACTTGATTGTATTGAATACTTTCCCGGTTACGGTCGATGGATCATGGCGTTCATTCGCCAGGGCTTCATTCCAGAGCGGCCGGTGAACCCAGCGGGAATCGGCCTTGTGCGCAGGATCCCTGTCCCAATCAGGGTCATTCTCAGTCGCAAGCTCATCTCCCAGGTAGAGAAGCGGAATGCCTCCAGCCGCCAGCGCGATGCCATACAGCAAAATCAAGCGAGCCATACCGCGCTCAAGCTTTTCAGGATCCCGAACAGCGTCCGCCCGTTCCACGCCCGCCAGCGAAGCCGCGCTCCCGCAGATCCGCCTATCCTGGGTTACCGGGTTATACTGAAAACTCAAGCCATGCGCAAAACTGCCGGGAAAATCGCCGAGATAGAAGCGATTCAAGAATTGCCGATGGTCGAAAGGGTTTATGCCGAGCGCCCAGGCATCTTCATCCGCAAAAGTCCAGCCGATATCATCATGACAGCGGACATAATTGACCCAGGCACAGCCGGCAGGTATTTTGTGGCGTTTTTCGAGTGAATACGAAAGCAGCTGCACTTCCTTGGTTGCGGCAGCCTCCCACAGTTCGGCCATCAGCAGAGGGTTGTAGGAAAGCTGGCACTCTCTGAGGTCGATGTATTTGGCTATGTCATCAGGATGTACGATAGCCTCTGATTTGAAGAGCAGTGATGGGCAGGCGAGGCGTGCCATAGACTGGAAGGCTTTGATGAGGGTATGCGCTTGCGGGAGGTTTTCGCAGGATGTTCCTTTCTGTTTCCAGATAAAGGCAACCGCGTCAAGCCTGAGAATGCTGATGCCATGATTCGCCAGAGAGAGCATTTCACGGCACATGGCGTCGAAAACGGCAGGATTCCGGTAGTTGAGATCCCACTGGTATGAATGAAACGTCGTCCACACCCACCGCTGCATCTCTTCATTGAAGGTAAAGGAGCCGCGCCTGGATTCCGGAAAGATTTCCCGGAGCGTTTTTTCGTACTCGTCGGGCTCGCTGCGGTCCGGGAAAGTCAAATAGAAATCTCGGTACCATGCTTCGCCGTTTTTAGCCTGCAATGCCCATGCATGTTCGTCCGAAGTATGATTGAAAACAAAATCCGCAACCAGCGCGATGCCGTGCTTGGAAAAAATACGTGCCAGCTGTGCGAGTTCCTTCATGGTTCCCAGCGAAGGATTGGTTTCTCGGTAGCTCGATACGGCGTACCCGCCATCGTTTTCTTTTTCAGGCGACTTGAAAAAGGGCATCAGGTGCAAATAGGTAATTCCCAGCTCTTCCAGGTAGGGAATGCGGCTCTGCAAACCTTGAAAGTCTTTTGCCCAGCGATCGACATAGCAGACGGCGCCCATCTGTTTTTCAGAGCGGAACCAGCCTGATTCCGGGGGCAATTGCCGATCTCGCTCTTTGAGCCATGCAGGCCTCGCCCGAAAAGATTCAAAGGCGTGAACAACGATATCTTCAACCCAGAAGGCAAAATCGGGCCGATTTCCATATAGTTCGTACAGCAGTGAAACAAGGCGGTCCAATTCCTTTTCCAATCGAATGGAAAACTCATGCCACCAGACGCTTTTTGTAATGTTGCGCCGTTCCAGTCTGCGATACAGCGATTGTTTGAATCCTTCCATAATCCATCCTCATTCGGTAGTAAACCGGTTTATTATACCATAGCGGCCGCCAATGAAAAGGGGCTTGCGCCTGAAAAACGGCACAAGCCCCGGAACAGCCATCTGCAGAACGGAAGGCAGATTGACCTGCCTTCACCGTGCAGCCAGCTTTCTATCGCTTGCCGGAATCGTAAATTTCGCCGGCTGCCTTAGGGCCGACCGATTTTCCCGCAAAGAATATCAGCGCCACAATAGTGAAAATATACGGAAGCATATAGAAGAACTCGCTGGGGAGCTTGGCGAGGAAGGTGATGTCCTTGGCGTAAAAGGAAAGGGCAGTCGAAAAGCCGAAGAACAGGCCAGCGGCGAGAACGCCGAAGGGGTTCCACCGGCCGAACACCAATGAAGCCAGCGCGATGAAGCCGGTTCCATGAATCGACATGATCGTGTACTGGATGTCGGCAGTCAGGACCATGACGCCGCCGGCAAGGCCCGCGAGCGCGCCTGACGCGAGCACGCCGATGTACCGCATCCCCGCGACATTGATGCCCATGCTGGCCGCCGCCTGCGGATGTTCGCCGCAGGAGCGCATTCTGAGGCCGAAAGGCGTCTTGTACACGAGGAACCAGGTGATCAGGACGAGGGCGACGGCAATATAGAAGGTCGGGTAGTTCTCGATGAAAAACATCTTGCCTAAAAGGGGAATCTTGCTCAAACCCGGCACGGTCATTTTCTGGATGCCGTTAGAAAAGGAGCGGGTTCTCTGCTGGTGGAAAATAATCTGGCTCAGGTAGATGGTAACGCCGCCCGCCAGGATGTTCAGCGCGGTTCCCGAAATAACCTGGTTGGCTTTCAGGTTGATGCTGGCAAAAGCGTGCAGAAGGCTCATCGCGATTCCGGCCGCAATGCCCACTAGCAGGCCGATCCACGGGGCAAGCGGCGTAGAAGGCTCGAGCAGGACGGTGACCGAAGCCGCCGCAAAGCCGCCGACCATCATGATGCCCTCAAGCGCAATGTTGACAATACCCGAACGCTCGCTAAAAAGCCCGCCCAAGGCAGCAATGATGATGGGAGAGGCAAACATGAGCGCGATGGGGAACATTTCCAGTATCAGGGTTGCTTTCATTCCTGACCTCCCTCAGCGGATGCATTCTTTTTGCTGGCGAGCTTATCCAGGATCATCTTGATACCATACTGCATGGCGACAAAGAGAACGATTGATGCCTGGATGATCCCGACGATCTCCTTCGGAATGCCCTGCGACTGCATCAAGGGCTGGGCAGCCTTGAGCATACCGAACAGCAGACCGGCAAAGAGGATGCCGCTCGCTTCGTTGGCGCCGACCAGGGCGACCGCGATACCATCAAAGCCGTAGCCTTCCGATGCAGGCAAAGCGCGGCCGAAATTGAAGGTGCCGTTGGTTATGACGGCACCCGCAAGACCGGCGAAGGCGCCGGCGATCATCATGGAGAGGATGATGTTGCGGTTGACCTTCATGCCCGCGTAGCGTGCCGCTTCCTTGTTATAGCCGACCGCCCGCAGGGAATATCCGAACGTCGTCTTGTTGATGATAAAGGAAAAGGCGAGCAAGGCCAGGATGACCGGAACGAATCCCCAGTTGAGCCGGGATCCGTTGGTCAGGCTTTCCAGCATGGGGTCTTTCAGCAAAGCCGATTGCGGGAAAAAGGCCGTTTTGACCCGGTCCACGGATCCGAAAACGTTGAGAATGGTAAAATTGTTGAGGTGAAAGGCGATGTAGTTCATCATGATGGTGACGACAACTTCATGGACGTTGAAACGAGCCTTCAGAAGACCCGGGATGCCTCCCCAGAGGGCGCCTGCCAACAGCGCGGCGAGCAGGACCAGGGGGACATGGACAGCCGCCGGTGCTACCACAAGCAGTGAAACAGCGGTCGCGGCAAGGGAACCCACCATAAGCTGGCCTTCAGCGCCGATGCTGAAAAGCCCGGTCCTCGAAGCAAAGGCAAACGCAAGGCCGGTGAGGATAATGGGCATGGACTGGATGATGAATTCGCCGATATAGCGCGGATTGAAGGACATGCCATTCACCAGGTCGATGCCGGTAACCGCCCGGATCATGGCAGAAAACATGGAAACCGGCGACCTGCCGGTGGAGATGACGATGATAGAGCCCAGCAGAAAGCCCAAGAACACCGCGATGAGCGGCATCAATACTTTTTCGGTGCGTTTGGTCATGCGTTCCTCCCTTGGACTGAAGCGCTTGTCTCAGACTGCCGCGCGGGGGGCACGTTTTTTCGCAGGGAGCCGGCCATCATCAGGCCGAGCTCGTTTTCGTCAGTCTCTTTGGCGTTGACAATGCCGACAATTTCGCCGTTGAAAATGACCGCAATGCGGTCGGACACGTCGAGGATTTCGTCAAGCTCGAGTGAAACCAGCAGGATCGCTTTGTCATTGTCACGCTCAGCGATGATGCGCTTGTGGATGTACTCGATAGCGCCGACATCGAGGCCCCGAGTCGGCTGGGCGACGACCAGGACTTTCGGCGAGCGGTCAATTTCCCTGGCAACAATGGCTTTTTGCTGGTTGCCGCCTGACATGGACCTGGCCGGCGTATCGCCGCCCTGCCCCGACCGGACGTCGAACTCCCTGATGAGGCGGTCGGCATTTTCGCGGATGGCCTTGGGATTCAGGATGCCCCAGTGGGCATAGGGCTTTTCATAATAGTTATGGATGACAAAGTTTTCGGAAAGCGTAAAATCCAGCACAAGCCCATGCTTCTGCCGGTCTTCCGGTATATGTCCAAGTCCTAGGTCCGTGCGCGCCTTGATGGATAGGGGGGTAATGTCGGTGTCGCCGACGAAGATCTTGCCTGATTCGATCCTGGTAAGGCCGGTCAGCGCCTGGACCAGCTCGGTCTGCCCGTTGCCGTCGATGCCGCACAAACCGAGCACTTCGCCTTTCCGGACCTCTAGCGAAAGGTTTTTAACGCCGAGCACGCCCTTGTTATTCTTGACATTGAGGTTTTCAATCCGGAGCATGACTTCCTTCGGCTGGGCCGGCCCCTTGGCTACGTGGAAGCTGACTTCACGGCCTACCATCATTTCGGCCATCTGCTCTTCGGAAGCATCGGCCACCTTGACGGTTCCAACCACCTTTCCCCTTCGGAGCACGGTGCAGATGTCGGCGACTTCCTTGATTTCCTTCAGTTTGTGGGTAATGAGGAGAATAGTCTTCCCCTCTTCCACCAGCCTCCGCATGATGTGCATGAGCTCATGGATTTCCTGCGGCGTCAGAACTGCGGTCGGCTCGTCAAAAATGAGCATCTCAGCATCGCGGTAGAGCATCTTGAGGATCTCGACCCGCTGCTGCATGCCGACGGAAATGTCCTCGATTTTGGCTCGCGGGTCGACGGCCAGCCCATAGAGCTTGGAAATAGCCTCAACTTTCTGTTCTGCTGCACGGATATCGATGATGGGACCCTTCCGGGGCTCCATGCCGAGAATGATGTTTTCGGTAACGGTAAAATTATGTACCAGCTTGAAATGCTGGTGAACCATGCCGATGCCGAGGCGGGTTGCGACATTCGGGTCGGTTACCCGGACGTCTTTGCCTTTTATCCTGATCTTGCCTGCGTCAGGCTGATACAGCCCGAACAGGATGCTCATGAGAGTGGATTTTCCGGCGCCATTTTCACCCAGCAGGGCATGAATGCTGTGCTCTTCCACCTGGAGGGTAATGTTGTCGTTGGCTCTGATTCCGGGGAAATCCTTGGTGATATTGAGCATCTCAATGATGTATGCCACCACGCGCCCCCTAAAGAGTGAATGCCTGAGGCTGTTTCAACAGCAAGCCGCTTTGAAAAGCCTCAAGCTTTGATTATAGCATATATTTCTGGTTTTTAACCAGTCTATTGCCGGCCTTTCCAAAGGTGTGAACGAAAGAAAAACACACCAGGTTTGCCGCCATTCCCAGCAGGCCCAATAAAAAGGGCTGGCATGATGCCAGCCCTATTCCTGAATTTTTCGAAATC
>JAJTBL010000050.1 GCA_021286925.1 Spirochaetia bacterium
TGGTAGCTTTGATATCTTTGAGCGCCTTATCATAAGCTTCTTCTGGAGTCATCTAGCCAGTAATGACATTGCCGATAGCTCTGTTCCAAATACTTACAATGACATTGTCGTATTCTGAAACGACAGAATTTGGCGTATGAAGGGCGACATCAGCATAGATTTTGCGTACTTTCTGCCCGCCGAAATATTCAACCGGCTCATCCATGACCTTGTCATTATAGACCGTTGTGAGCGCGGGGAATGCATCGATTGCCTTGAAGGTGATAAGCTGGGCTGAAGGGGAGGTGGTCAAATATTTGACAATTTCCCAGGCAACCGCTTTTCGTTCAGCAGGAACCTTTGCGGGAATTGAAAGATAGGTACCGCCCTGTGCTGCATACATCTTGCCAGGCAGGTAAGCGACACGCCATTTGCCTTTGAGATCTGGTGCCATCCAGGTTTTCAGAGCGCCGCCGAACCATGCGCCATTGGGCATTGTCGCGACTGTTCCATTTTTGAAAGATTCAGTCCATGGACCAGTCCACGCACCGAGGTCCGCATCAACGCCAGATGTTCTGATTTTCTGCGCCAGTTTGAGAACAGCAATATATTTTTCTTTTGGTTCGAGAATCTTTCCATCGACGATCCAGTCACCGTTTCCGCCATTGAGCGGGATGAGTGCGACATCACCAGGATGTGTAATTCCGAACTGGTCTTTCTTGCCGTCTTTATTCCGGTCGAGCGTCAGTTTTTTTGCGGCTTCAATATATTCGTCCCAGCTTTTCAAGGCGTCCATGTTCACCTTCGCTTCATCGGCAAGGTCTTTTCGGTAGAACATGACCGCAGGAGCGATATCGACCGGCATAGCCAGCAATTTGCCTTTCGCAGTCGCATTGGCCATGGCAAAGGGAACGATATCCTTGCCTACCTCTCTCCCGTTAAAGGGAGCCGCGCTCAGATCGGTGAGTCCACCGCCTTCAACAAAGTTGGCAATATAGCGAATTTCGAGAGCTTCGATGTCGTTCGGGACTTCGCCAGCGGCAAGAACGGTGGAAAGCCTATTGTGGTGACCGTTAAAATCCGCGGTCTGGAATTTGAAAGTAACGTTGGGGAACTTTGCTTTAAAATCTGCAGAGGCAAAAACCTGTTTGTAGGCGGTTTCGAGATCGCCGTACAAACCCATGGTTACTTCATACTTTTTGTTTGGGTCGAATTTCTGACCGAACACCGATACTGCGCATACAAGAACCAGCAGAAATGCGAGCAGCTTTTTCTTCATGATACGCTCCTTTTCAGAAAACTGATGAAATATTTTGAAAACCGGCTGTCTGGTGTTAAAACCCCCAGACAGCTGTTTTTTCAACCACAATCACACAATCTCAATATGCGATATTTGTCCAGAATTTGACAGGGTTTCCGCTGGCGTCTTTGAACGCTATATTTCTGATCTGGTAGCTGTCATTCGCTGTGAGATCCCCGGTAAATTGGCCAGTGTAACCACCCCAGCGAATCGCAAAGGCTGTGTCAACATAAGCTTTTGCATTGGCATAGTCTTCTGCGCCTTTCCCATACCGTCCATCGTTCGCGACTGAGGAGAGGTTAATCGTTACCGTTGTCCAATCGCTGATATCGGTTATGTTGGCATCATTGAGCCAGACGACATGTTCGCCGCCATTGCCATCGGTCGGGCTGAGCCACTGGATAAAATAGCCAAGCTTGCTTGCAGGAATATTGGCTGATTTAATATCGAAGCTGACTGAGGCTACCTGCGAGAAGTCGAAGTTTCCAGTCACACCAGCAACCGTCGGTTTTTGAGCAAACGCAATGCCGCCGCCCCACCACTGAGGATAGCCAAGGAAGGTCGCCGTCAGCACACCGTCATCAGCAATAGCAAAAGAACCAGAGCCCTCCCATCCTGCCATCAACACTTTTTCAGTAGTTGGGGTATCTCCATCTTTATAATAGCGCAATTCAGCGTCGGCGAAGGGGCCGGGTGCTACAACAGTCACTGCCACAGTTGCTGTCTTGCTATCTTTGGTTGCAGTGATTGTCGCAGTTCCAACCGCATGCGGGGTGATAACGCCGTTAGAAACAGTCGCGACACTGGTATTGGCAGAAGACCAGGTTGCGTCAGTTACAACTGACTGTGAATTATCCGACCAGGTCCCGGTCAAGGTAACGGTGGCTGGCGCCTGATTCGAAAAAAGCCAGAGCGTCGTCTTGGACGCAGTGAGCGCTTCAAGGGTCGGCGCTTTTACAAACAGATTACAGCCAGTCAGGACTGCCATGACAGCAACTGCCGTCAAAGCGATTACCATTCCGCTTTTTCGCATGATAATGCCTCCATCAAAATTTCTTCAGCAGTGTCATCACTGCTGGTATTTTGAATGTCTGTTTCCTGGTCAGGAAACAGTCCATATCAAAGCCCAAAATTAAGGTACGCCTGAACATCGAAACGGCTTGCCAGCGCCCCGGAATTTGATTGATTCGTCGGAGAATTGGCCCCAAAACTTCGATACAGAACATCGAAGCCCAGCCGGTTGGATTGATCCATAAAGCTCAGCGGTTTGAACCCATATGCGAGCCCAAGCTTTGCCTGGAGCGGGAAAGTTGCCTGGAACTCGCGGTACCACGCCTCCGGCCCCCAGGAGTTCACATATAGTTCCCCATTCAACATCATCCGGTTGACAGCCAGGCGCAGTGTTCCGCCTCCATAGAGAACCGGGCTTTTTGCCGGATCACCGCCGCTCTGACCATAACCAGCAGTCGCGGTAGCGATGAGCCTGACATTTGGAGAGACTCGCGCAACAGTTCTGGCCATCAGCGACCAAGTCCCCTTGATCTCAGGCAAACCATCCGAGAAGGAATATGTTGTACCTGCGGTATCCGCGATAAAATGTGAACGGTCAGTCGCGCCAAGATAGAAGTTGTAAAGGAAAGAAAGCGATGCCGAGAACGGCGAATCCTCCCGGTCATCATTGTTCCACTCATGGAACCATGTCGCTCCGGTCGGATCCCAGGTCAAGACAGCTTCTGCCTGGATTGCTTTTCTGTTCCGGAATACATAGAAGAGATCGGTATAGGTACGCGGCGTGACACTGAAGAGAGGCACAGTCGGAAGGGGTCCGTAAACAGGCTCCCGGTAGAGGAATTTCGGCGCAAACACCAGGTTGCCATAGATAAGGGTCATGCCTGCTTCAACATCCCAGCGGTTTCCTGTCCCTGGATCGGCAATCTGGGTTCCAGCCCTCGGTATCGAAGGCTGAGTGTCCGCAAGAGCCCCCATATAGACCCCCTGCAGATAGGCCTGATTGACATAGGGAATCGAATCGGTCGAAAGCCTGAGCTTGGCTCCCAGCGCGTCAATAATCGTCGTAACCTGATTTTTATAGATATTCCATCCAGAGCCGCCGGAGCCGCCGCCAGCGACCGTCTTGATCGCGTTTGTATATTTCCCGCCGATTTTTTCAGGGCTTCCCAACATCAAGCCAGCCTGGACATCCACATCCGGCAGGAAGTTCCCCTCAAAAAAGAGGCTGGATCTTCTGGTCAGCGGCGTCTTTTTCCATTCAGTAACCTGTGTGGCGCTCACCTGGGAAGCATCGGGATAACTTATTTCCTCCTGATGAATTGCACCAAAGCGCAATTTCCCATTGTTCTTGTAATATTTCGCAATAACCTGAGGCCAGGCGCCGGCATAGATTTCGGGACCGCCGTACACAACAAGCCCATCAAGAGCTTCCTTGAACGCAAATTCGACGCCGAAAGGCGCTTTCTGTTTGTTCAGGTCCATGGTGTAGCGATCAAAAGCCTCCGGCAAAATCCCAAAGAAATCGCCCGTGAGCTTCCAGTCAGGGTGACCGGTTCTATAGAAAAGGTCAGCTTTCACAATCGAACTATCATAGGTAGCCCAGGCAGAATAAAGGCTGACAGGATTTTCACCTGCTTTTTCCCAGGTAAAATTGGATGGCACTGCAAACCAGGAGAGCGGATCTTCGGCGGTGCTGTCAAAGTACCGGCTGTTTGTGGAAAATTTGAGCGTCATGCCGCCTGAAAGATTTTCAGCTGGGCGGAACGCGATATCCAAAGAAGCAGTTTCAACATGCCGCGATACAAGCTTGCTCTTGATCGCGTCAAAGCTTCCGCTTGCCAAATCTGCACTCGTTCCTGAAACAATATTTCTGACTTCCACCGAACCCTTCACCGATAACGGCGCCTTGCTTGCAAGCGCATCGGCCATCGCGGAAGGGAGTGCCTGCGAAACTGTATCAGCGAGCGAAATAGCCGCAAATCCGTCTTTTATCTGTTTTGAAGTCGATTTATAGATATCCAGCGTCCAGATTTTCTGCAGGAGATAGTAGGCAGCCCTTGGAACCCGCCTGTTGACGCCATTATCGGTCAGCTCACTCTGCCCGCAGATGCCGAACCATTCTTCGTTCATGTTTTTCTTGCCCGGGACAGCGTCAAAATCATAGGCGCCGTTTGTCCAGGTGCCGAGGGTGTCATGATCGGTCAGACCGCTTTCCATTCCATGCTTCCACCACTCGTCCATCCACTCGAATACAAAACCGCCGAGAATGTTCTGGGATTTTCCCTTGCCGTAAGCCTGGGTATAAAGCTCTTCCCACTGATCTTTCAGAAATTCTGCCTGGTGATACTGATCTTCTTGTGATGTCGCTACGTTGTAGGCATCCGCTCCAAATTCGGTAAACACCACCGGCTTGTCGAGGATTTCATCCACGCTCGCGTAAAAATTGCTGTACGCCTTTCGGCCGCGATATGTATTCACCCCAAGAATATCTATATCGGAACAAACTTCTTTAATCAGCTCCAGATAACCGAGATCACCATTCACAATGCCGATCGGATGATTCGGGTCAATGGTCTTGCCCAGTTTGACAGCCTCATCGAAAAGACTATAGAGATAGCGGGCTTTCGCGTCCAACCGCTGACCTGAAGGAAGGTTTTCAATCGCTCCAGAACTCCACTCCAATCCATAATTGCTTTCATTGCCCAGCATGAACATCAAAACACCGCGCGTATTCTTGTATTTTTCAAAGGTTTTTCGAGCCTGTTCTATAAGAAACTCGCGCGTTGCCGGATCAGAATAATCAGTATAGGCATGCCATTTCCCATCGACAGTAACGCCGTACCTGCCGAACATATCATTCACAATAGTCATGATGCCGTAGCGTGTGTAAATGTATTCGACCCATTCAGGCGGAATCATTGAAAAACAGCGGATAGCTGTCGTGCCCATTTTTTTGAGCAGGCTCATATCGGTGTCGATGACGCGCCTGATATAATCATCCGATTTAGAAAACAGATCGTAGGTGTAGTTTTCCCCAATCGGCGTAAATGACCAGACAACCCCTTTAACCTGGAAGTCTTTTCCGTCAACGATGAGCTTCCACCCGTTTTCATCTTTCTGTGTTGTAACCATCGAAGGCTCTGCGAAAGCTGAAACTGCACCAAGCGTAAAAAGAACCACTGCCGCAAGCGCAATGAACGAACGGCTCAATTTAAACGTCTGCTTCATGATTTTCGCCTTCCTTATTGCTTATCAGCAGGCAGAGCAAGCACGATTCCATCGCCCCAAGAGCGAGGGTCAATGTAGGGATCATCTTTGGGCGACTTCCAGTGTGTCAGCCGGTCACGCTCAATCCTGGCCGCGTCATTGACCTGAAATTCGAGACGGATTGGCTGATTAATGGAAAATTTCTTGATGAGCAGAAGGTCGAGCGGAATTCTTGCTTCAATCGTGTAGCCTTTGGGATTGTAGACAACCGCCGCTGAACAGCGTTCCGCAACACCGACATCGTTAACCGAAAGGTCGAAGGCAAAAATATCATCCTTGGATACAGGAACAATTCTTATATGGTTGTCATCTTTTGCGTATTTATCATGGGGTGTGACTACCGTTCCGATATAGAACTCAACAGAATCATCACGCCAGGCCAGCGCCGCAGGCAAATCAACTTCATTCGGCTTGATATCGTAAACATCAACATAGACATAAAGGTCTTTATTGTCGGTCCGAAGAATGAAAAACCCCATTCCCTCGTCGTCCTTGTGCTGGCCGGAAAAGACAACTACCGTCGTGGTCGAGCCCTCGAGGCCGTCCCAATCTGAAAAATCACCGTCGATAACCGGTGCTTTTCCTAAATACAGCACGCCGCGCTGGTTGTTTTCAAAATTTCTCGGTTTCAAGGTTGACTGCGCAGACACAGGCATTGCCATGCAAAGCGCTATGAGAATCAAAGCCGCCGAAACCCAGTTTTTTTGCCGTGAACGTCCCGCCATCTTCTGCCCCCTGGTATCGCTGACTGTATACGTATACATTTTGTAATTCGATTCTAGACCATGTTTTTCAATCCGTCAAGCGAAAAATGTAGACGTATTCAATTATTTGTTGCGAGACTTTTATTTTCGTTGTATAGTGTTACCATGCCAAATCAAAGAGATGTTGCGAGAGAGGCTCATCTTTCCTCCGCAACGGTTTCGCGCTATCTCACCGATCCCAAAAGTGTCAGCCCCAAGGCTGCCGCCAGAATTCAGGCAGCTATCGAGAAAATTTCCTATAAAGTTGATTATTCAGCCCAATGCCTGAAAACCGGGAGATACTATCATATTGGAATTCTCGCGCCGGGCATCGGTCCTTTTTATTGGGAAGCCTTTTCCTGGATGCAATGGAAACTGAACGAAGAAGGTTATTTTTCGACCTTGTTCTATACCCGCGATGTCAACACACTCGATCATAGCTATCGTGACCGGATTCCGCCATTCCTCAATAAACGGCAGCTTGACGGCGTCATCTTTTTCCCGCTTCTTTCCCGTGAGGATGACGAAATCATCGACAACCTCATCAATTGGGGACATCCGTTTGTCATTGCTGATCGAACGATTCAGAACGCCAGTTTTCCGCAGGTCAGCATGAACAATTACGCGGGCGGATGGAAAGCCGCCGAGGCGTTTCTGGAAAAGGGCCATCGCGAGTTTCTGTTCATCTGGGGGCGGCACGATTCTCCATCCGCTCACGAACGGTTCAGAGGTTTTCAGGATCGCCTGCAGCAGGATGGCATTGAGCTGGGACCTGATCGCCAGATTGATGGCGAGTATCAGGCTGAAACTACCTACAGGAATGCACTGAAAAAACTCGATGCCGCGCCCCGTTTTACCGCTGTATTCGCGTCCAACGACGCTTCGGCAATCGGTTTTATCCGCGCGGCGGCGGAAAAAGGTTTCCGATGCCCACAGGAATATTCCATTATAGGATATGACAACAACCTCGAATTTTCCCCCTTTACCACACCACCGCTCGCGAGCTTTAAACAACCAGTGGCCGAGTTCAGCAGGACCGCGGCAGGACTGTTGCTCGATATCCTGCAAGGGAAAAGCGATGTCAACCGCCAGCGTATTTTCGAGCCTGAATTCATAGACAGAGAATCACTGTCCCATGCGCCTTGAGCCGCAGGAGTTCAGTTCGAAATAAAAAAAAGGCATACCCTGCTCGAGGGTATGCCTTTTTATTTGGCCTGAACTAACCCCGCTTATTTGGACCAGTAAATTTTATCGATATAAATTGGGGTGGTCGCGCCGGCAGTATTTCCTGTCGTCGCATAGCGATCGGCAATGACAAAGGCGTTGGACACCTTGGCCATGTTGAGCGCGGCGGTATTCGGCATACCATAGGCAGGAGCCGCCTTCGGTGTGATGTCCGCTATGGGGATGGAAACGAGATGCCAACTGCCATCATTGACATAGCCATATTGGCCTGAAGATATCGGCAGATAGACGTCACAGGCATCAGTATCAACGGCCAGCCCTGTCAGGAAACCGACCTCCAGTTTCCCTGCGTAGGTCGTTTTTATAGCGAAATTCAGATACCCGGTGTCTTTGAATGCTGACAGGTCATCCGGGTTTTTTATTTCGAGCAAACCGCCCCAGCCCCACACTTTGGGAACCGGAGTAATTTTCATGCTTTCAGCGCCTTCATAGGTATCAGTCGAAACAGTCTCGAAAGCGGCAGTCCAGGGATTGTCCCATCCAATCCAGGCAGTCATCGGCTTGCCGGAATTCGGATCGACGGTCGGCTGTTGTTCGGTTGCCGGATCCACAGCTTCATCGCGATATACGACATAGTGATCTTTGGTTATCGGATCATTCGGAACAACCGGGATATAATACAGTGCGTCCGCGGCAGTGTAGTTTTCCGCCTCACGCTGAGCGGGGAAGAGATCATAGAGAACGTATTTTGCGAGCCTGTTGACATCGAAAAGGCCCCACTTGTCATCTCCGCCTTTCCACGGTTCATCGAACGCTTCAAAGTAGAAAATCTTGGAGGGTCCGTCCGTCCAGTCGGCAAGACGGTCATAGTACATTTTCTGGTTAACCGGGTGAGCCCGTGAATATTCACTACCTGAAGCTTCGCTCTTCCAGCCTGTTTCGCCAATTACTATGGGAAGAGCTCTTCCTGTGGTATCAACATAGGTTTTTACTGCCTGATAGTCATGCTTCGCTTTCTGGAGAGCGGCATCCATCATGGCTTCCGCGCGGTTTTGTGCGGCAACGGATTCCTGTTTCCAGTCCCAGAGGCTGTAGAGAGAATCAGCGAGCGGGTAGGTGTGCATGGCAACAAAGTCTATGACGCTGAGCACTTCGCCGATTCCAGCGTACTTGCCCCCATCATTGGCAAAAACCGCCCAGTTGTCATCGGTGGTTATAGGCTGTTCAATTTTACCGCGCATATAGGTCACATATTCGGCAATATCAGCAGGCGGTATATGTTTCGACCACTCCACCATCGTTTCGTTGCCGACGCTGACCGCGAGCACAATGTCCTTGTACTGATTGGCTAAAGCGGCAGCCGCGTCAAGCTGAGCTTTGTTGGCGGTATCCGTTGTCGCTTTTGGACCATCTATCCACGCCCCGAGCATCACTTTGATATCAAGATTATTATCATGAATCACTTTCAGGGTGCGGCTTGCCATTTCATCTGCGGCAAAAAGCCTGATAAGCTTTAAGTCCGCGGTAATCAGGAGTTCCATATCCTCTTTGATTTGCGCCTCGGTCGGCAAGGTGGCGCGGGTTGCTCCACGGAACCCCGAATACGCAACAGCTTTTCTTGCATAAAACTCGCTGCTCAATGGACGAATTTCAGTGTTTCCGTCTACTGGCGGACCTAGCGGAGCGCAGGAA
>JAJTBL010000051.1 GCA_021286925.1 Spirochaetia bacterium
ATATCTGTATCCATACCCAGTGCCTCAGCGCCGCCAAGCGTTGCGGTACGGAGGGCGTCCTTTGCAGACAGGATGTCGCGGCGCTTTTCCCGCATTTTCTGCAGTTTTGGGAAAAATGACATCGTGGTTTGCAGATCCATCAGATTGCCGGACAGCGGTCCGTCGGTGGCCAGTCCCACCCTGATTCCCTTTTTCTGCATGCGCCAGGCGGGGCAAATGGGCCTTCCTGCCTTGGCGTTGGAAACGGGGACATGGGCAACCGACATCCCGCTTTTCGCTGCCAATTCGATATCGAAATCATCAAGGTAGATCATGTGGACGCCGATAAGCCGTTTGCTCAAAAATCCAGTTGCGTCCAGGTATCTCATGACAGAACCATGCGAAGCGGAAAAAGTCCGGTGTTCCGGTTCGGTTTCGGCTATATGCATCATGATAGGGACATCCAGATCTTCCGCCATCTCCCTGACGGCGAGAAGGTGCCCGGAATCCACGGTATAGGGGGCATGCGGAGCTATCATCGGATGGACAAGCGAATCGGACCGCCATGCCTGGATAAAGTCGCGGGCATACCGCAGTCCTCCGTAAGGTTCCGGGGCATCGGGGGCTTGCGAGCCTAGGACCGTTTCGCCCAGCAATGCCCGCAACCCCGCTTTTTTAACTGCTTTCGCTACCTCATCTTCAAAATAGTACATGTCGGCAAAGGTTGTTGTCCCTGACAAAGCCATTTCACAGAGACAGAACAGCGAAGCCTTGTAGACGAGATCCGGGGTGACAAGGTTCCGTTCCATGGGAAAGATGTAGTCTGCAAGGCGGTTCGGAACGTCTTCCACTGCCCCGCGGAAAGCTGCCATGGCAATGTGGGTATGGGTGTTTACGAAACCTGGCAGGATCAGCTTGCCGCGCGCATCCAGTGTTTCTTGTGCGCTGATATCAGAAAAATCCTCCAAGCGCCCAATTCTGAGGATTCGGCCATTCTGGATTGCCTTGCACCCGTCTTCATGAATGCTGAAGTTTCGGTCCATGGTGATGAAGGTTCCGCCCGTGACGAGCAGATCGCAGACCGCGGAAGGCTGTTTCATGATGTGCCCTATGCTCCCAGCCCTGATGCCAGCGGCTTTGCCCTATCTTTTTCAAACAGCTTCTTCTTGCGGATCAGCTCCTTCCGGTCACGGATGAGCGTGATAACGACAAAGCCCAAGATAGTGACGACATAGGGAAGCGCTTGAATGAGTTCGGGCGGCAGGCCGATATTCTGCAGGTAGGTTGCCATGGCGTCTGTCAGGCCGAAAATGAGAGAAGCGAATATTGCGCCGACAGCTGTTCCTCCGGCAACTACCTGAGCCGCGTTTGCCACATACCCCCGCCCGGCTGAAATCCCCGAAGTGAAATTCGAGGTATAGCCCATGCTCAGAAAACAGCCCGCCATACCAGCCAGGACTCCTGAAACTGCAAGGGTCAGAAACTTGATTCGGTTGGGGCTGATGCCTGCGGATTTGGCGGCTTCAAGATTTTCTCCGACAGCGCGGATTCTGACGCCCACTCTCGCCTTGTTAAGCATTATATGGATGACGACAACTGCCAGCACCGATATCCAGACAATGATATTCTGGCCTGAAAAAATCTTGCCAACCCAGGGGATATTTTCGACAAAGGGTATTTTTATGAACGGCAATGTTTTGCTGGCGAGCGATGAGGAAATCCCCTTGTCGCCGGTGAGTGAAAAAAGTACGAAGACTGTGCCGCCGGTGGAGAACAGGTTGAGCGCAACCCCGCAGAGCACCGCATTCGCGTCCAGTTTGAGCGCGAAAAGCCCGAGTATCAAGGCGATGACAACCGCTGCGGCAATACCGGCAATAAAGCCAGCCCAGACATTGCCGGTCGCTGCCGATACGATGACGCCTGTCAGCGCCGCCCAGAGCATGGAACCTTCCAGCGCCATATTCTTGATACCTGCCTGCTCGGTGATAACCGCGCCCAGCGTTACCAGAAGGATCGGGGCGGTCGAACGGAGCACGATAAACCAGTAATTTGAAGAAGAAAATACACTGATGATGAACTTTATCATGGCTGACCTCCCGCGCTCGATGCCTGAGCCGCCAAATCATGGGAAAGTGCTGCCCGCTTCAGGCGCCGCTCCTTGAAATAATTGGCGATTTTGTCGGAGGCGAGAATGAGAATGATAAGGCCTTGCAGAAGCGTGATGAACTCAAAAGCGACGTCACCCCGCCTCGACATGAAGTCCGCGCCTACGCGCAGGTAGGCCAGAAAAAGCGCCGAAAGCGGCACGAATTTCGGGTTTTTCCTCGCCAGCATGGCGACAATGACCCCATCCCAGGCGTAGGAAGGGTTCATCTGCCAGATAAATGCCCGGTAGAGCCCGGACATTTCAACCGCCCCGCCAATCCCCCCGATAAAACCGGAAACAAAGTGCGCGTACAGAGCGACAGTCGCGACCGGAATGCCGGCATAGGCGGCAAATTTCGGATTGGCGCCGGTGATTCTGATTTCATAGCCCCAGCGGGTTCGAAAGAGGAAAATCGAAACGAGCACGACAAAGACGGCGGCGATGATAAAACCCGCGTGAAGCTGGGTGTTTTCAACCAGTTTCGGCAAAGAAAAGCTTTTCTGGAAGGGCATGGATGCGAGTATCGTCTGGTTTCTGTCCCGCAGATAATACAGAATCACAAAACTTCCAATAAAGTAGAAAACATAGTTGAACATGAGTGATGAAACCAGCTCATTTGCCCGCCATTTGATTTTCAGAATCGCGGGCAGGAGGCTGATCAGCCCGCCGACAAGCCCTGCTGCGAGCATGGCGATTGCGGGGTGCAAGCCAGGCGGGAGCGAGACATTGATGCCGATCGCCGTAGCGACGATGGCTCCGGAGTAAAAACTCGAATCGACAATGAGGCTCGTGTATTTCAGCTGGTAGATGATGCACAGCGCCAATCCGGTAAAGGTGATGGGAACCATCGCGATCAGCAGATAATAGAAATTGTAGGTTCTGAGCAGCGGCCCCAAAAGGAAATTTCGAACCGACTGGACAGGATCCTTGCTGACAATGAATATCAGACCGACGCCAACCAGGACCGAAAAGACGCCGGCAAATATCGTGATGAGAGCTGGTTCCAGTTTGTCACGGTCGCTGAAGAACTTACGCTTCATGGAGCGCCCTCCTGATTTCTTCTGATGTCTGTGTTTTCAATCCGAGCATATATAAGCCCAGCTCCTTATCGGTTGTTTCTTCGGCATGTTCAAAATAGGCGGAAATCCGGCCGGCGTTCATGACAATGAGGCTGTCCGATATGGTCATGACTTCCTGCAGGTCCGAAGAAACGAGGAGAATAGCCTTGCCCTTGCTGCGCATTTCAAGGATTCTCTGGTGGATGAATTCAATGGCACCGATGTCGACGCCGCGTGTGGGCTGGGCAATTACGAGAATATCCGCTTTTGCGGTAAACTCCCGCCCGATAACTACTTTCTGTATGTTGCCGCCTGAAAGGCTGGAAACCGGCTGACGCGGCGAGCCGCAGCGAATATCAAAAGACCGGACAATTTCTTTTGATGCGGCTGCCAGGGCTTCGCGCTTCAGAAAACCTGTTTTTGTCGAATAGCTCGAATCCAGATACCGGTCTGCGATCAGGTTGTCTTCAATACTGGCGGAAAGTGCTGCCCCCGTTGTCATCCGGTCTTCTGCAATGTGGGCTATGCCTGTTCTTCGAATTGCCCGCTGGCTGGAATTCGTGATATTCTTTCCGAAAGCTTCCACGGAACCCGTCAGCGTTGCAGCACTGCCGGTCAGAATCTGAACCAGCTCCGATTGGCCGTTGCCGTCAACGCCAACAACGCCCAGAACTTCGCCTTTCCTGAGAGAAAAGGAGACATGGTTCAGCATTTTTATTCCGAAATCATCGACAAAGGACAGATCCCGGACTTTCAGCACGACCTCACCGGGATGGGCCTGTTCCTTTTTAAGATGAAGCTGAACTTCCCGTCCTACCATCTCATTGGAAATAGTCTGGCTGTTGACATCTGCAACAACATGGGTCGCGATAAGCCTGCCGTCCCGCATCACGCTGACACGGTCGCAGAGCTTGAAAATCTCATTCAACTTGTGGCTGATGAAAATGATGGTATGCCCGTGCTGTTGAAGCGCTTTCAGCTCGACAAAAAGCTCATCAGTCTCCTGCGGGGTCAGGACTGCGGTCGGCTCATCAAGAATGAGGATTTTTGCCCCTCGGTAGAGCGCTTTCAGGATTTCAAGCTTCTGCCGCATGGAAACCGAAACATCAACCACGCGAGCTTTCGCATAGACGGGGAGATTGTATTTTTTCGAAAGCTCTTCAGTGATTTTAACCGCTGTGTTGAAATCAAAAAACCGCGTGCGCTCTTTGACCGGTTCGTGGCCAAGGACCAGGTTTTCAGCGAGGCTCAGGCTCGGAACCAACATGAAATGCTGATGGACAATGCCGATCCCGGCGCGGATGGCCTCAAGCGATGATGAAAAGCTTACCTGCTGGCCATTCAGGTATATTTCGCCCGATGAAGGCGCTTCCTCGCCGTACAATATTTTCATCAACGTCGATTTGCCAGCGCCGTTTTCACCGACCAGACCCAGAATTTCCCCCTGTTTTACTTCCAGAGAAACATTCCGGTTCGCTATTGTCCCATTCGGATAGATTTTCGAAATATTCCCGGTTTTCAGGATGTAATCCACACACATGCTCCTGTAAAACAATGCTCACGATCAGGATGACCGTGAGCATGTCTTTTTTATAATGCGAGCAAAGAAAGCCGGATCAGTTTTTCGCAGCGTTTACCGCATCCCGCATTTTATTGATTTCATCGGCGGTCATGCTGAAAGCGGAAGGAATGGTAACTGCCTTGGCTTTGATGTCGGCCTGGATTTTTTCAAGCTCCTTCTGAATGGAAGCTGGAACTGCCTTGTTGAATGGAGCGTAGGCGATAGCGCCTTCAGCCGCGCCGACGTACACTTTCTGTCCGCCGAGCTTTTCGCCATTCATGAACTGCTCAACCGCTCGGAACAATGTCAGATCGACGCGCTTCATGGTCGAAGTGAGAATCAGGCTGGCCTTGGCTGGTTCGTTGCCGAAGAGAGAAGCCTGATCGGTATCGACACCAATGGCATATTTGCCGGTTTCTACCGCAGCGTCAAAAAGCCCCAGCCCTGCTCGGCCTGCGGCATGATAGACCACATCCGCCTTGTAGGTTTTAAATTGGATAAGCGCCTGATCCTTGGCTTTCGCGGTGTCGGTGAAAGAGTTGACATAGTTGTAAATAATTTTAATAGAAGGATTTACTTTCTGTGCACCAGCGATGTAGCCGACAAAGAAATCATTAATGCCAGTGATGTCCCGTCCGCCGATAAAGCCGATGACATTATCATCGTTCAGCTTGGGATCGCCCTTGGCTTTGGTGATCAAACCAGCCAGAGCTCCTGCCAGATAGCCAGCTTCCGAATTCTTGTACTGGATCGAATGGACGTTGCCGATATCCGCTGCAATCCAGCCGTCATACATGATGTACAAGGTTTTCGGATAGCGGGCCGCGACTTCCTGGACAGCGCTGTTGAAGTTGTTGGAGCAGAGGACTACTGAATAGCCCTCGGCGCCGGCATCTTCGAGCGCGGGCGCATATTTGGCAGCGTCAGAGCCGAGTTCGGTATACTTGACCGTCACGCGGGAACCGAATTTTTCCTTGATCATGTCCAGGCCTGCTTTCGCTGAATCATTGAACCCCTTGTCGCCCAGTGATCCTGAAATCAGCAGAAAGACGCTCGCTTTGTCAGGGCCCGCGGCAAAAACTGGCATGGCCAGTGAACTGATCAGGACAATGCAGAGTAGCAAAGCACTTTTCTTCATACAAAACTCCTTTGCAGCCGGCTTTGTGGTTACTTGCAGACTGCTCTTACCACTATTCGATAGCATGGAAATGTTGACAAGTAAAGACAGATTTAGCCGATTTTTGCGACTTCTGAAAAAAAATACATATTTATGCAAATCTGAAAATCATCTTGCTCCGCGGTGAATTTCAAATTACAGTACAATCCATGAAACCAGATTCTCGCAGCGTTGACAGTGCCTCTTGGGATGAGCATCTGCACTTCCTGCAGAGCCAGGATGAATTTCTTTTTTCGATCGCGGAGCGGCTGAGAAACAATCCCGAAACCGGCTTTTTCGAATTTGGGACGGCTGAAATCCTGAAAGAGGCTTTGGCTGATTGCGGGGCGAGGATCCGCGATGGCATAGCCCGGACCGGCATTCGAGCTGAGATCGGGCCTTCTAACGCTCCATCCATTGCGCTGATTGCGGACATGGACGCCCTGCCGACCGCGAACGCTCCATCGGGCATCATGCACTCCTGCGGACACCATGCACAGATGGCGGTCATGCTTGCCGTGTTCCGCGCCCTCTGCTTTTCGGGGCTGGCCGGCACGGAACATGTTCGGTTTGTGTTCATCGCTGCGCCGGCTGAAGAATACGTTGAAATCGACAAGCGGCTCAAACTCAAGGAAGAAGGGCAGATTGTCTATCTTTCGGGAAAACAGGAAATGATCCGGCTCGGCCTCTTCGATGATATCGATGTGGCACTCAAGTACCATTCGATGGAAGAAAGTCCGCGCTTTGACGCGACGGTCAATGGAACCCTGAACGGTTTCATGGCGAAGCGCATCACCTTTGTCGGCAAGGCAGCCCATGCGGGAGCTCACCCCGAAGACGGCATTAACGCCCTCAACGCCGCGAGCATCGCCCTGCAGGCAATCCATGCCCAGCGAGAGACCTTTCCGGAAGCAGAGCATATTCGCGTCCATCCCATCATCAGAGAAGGGGGAACCGTCATCAATTCGGTGCCGGAACGAGTCGTACTCGAAACCTATATCAGAGGGGCACGTCATGAGGCGGTGCTTGACGCCGAGGCCAAGGTGGACCGAGCGCTGGCTGCGGGAGCACTGGCAGTTGGCGCCAGCCTTATTATCGCCAATACACCCGGCTATCAGGCATTTGCGCCCGACCCTATGATGGGCGAGGTTCTTGCAGCTGCAGCTGAGACTGTCGCGGCAGCCTCCAGAATAAATTTTGAGGATCACTCCTTTGCCTCTGACGACATCGGCGATATCGCAAGCCTTGTTCCGACCTGCCAGCTGGGATTTTCCGGCTTTTGCGGAACAATCCACAGTTCGAGTTTTCTGCCGGCTGATCCGAAAAAGGCCTACCGGGATCCGGCGGAAATCCTGTTCAAAGCGGCACTGCTTCTTGCCTATAATAAAGGAAGAAAAACGAATGAAATCCGACAGGCGTTTCAGCCTCGGTTCACCAAGACAGCCTATCTGGAAGCGCTTGCCGCCATGTTTTCCCGGAAAGCCTTCAATGGCGCGCGTGCTCAATTCGATATGATACAATAACAAACACCTGAAACCATAAAATTTGAATATTAGAAAGGAGCAGTTGTGTACAAAGCGGTTGTTTTCGATTTTGGCAATGTGCTGTGCGGATTGGACCGCGAAACATTTGTAAAAAGGGCAGCAGCGCATGCCCGGATTTCAGCGGAGGAACTGCTGGTCAAACTTTGGGGCACTGAGCTTGAGCATGAGTTCGAAACGGGAGCTTTTGATTCGCGCGGGTATTATGAGCGGGTCAAGGCTTTGGCAGGCTTTGACGAAACGTATACCTTTGAACGCTTTGTCGAAGATTACAAGACCATCATTCTGCCCAATCCTGACGGCGAAGAGGGGCTTAAAACTGCGCAAAGGCTTGGCAGGCGAACTTTTGTCCTATCCAACACATCCTATCTCCATGCGTACATGATTTTTACCAATGAAGTGCTGGCTTCCATCCCGGAACTGCATATTCTTTCCTATAAAGTCGGCTTTATGAAGCCAGATCCGCGAATCTGGCTGAAACTGCTGGAATATTCCGGCCTGGCTGCCCGGGATTGCCTGTACATCGATGATGTCCCAGCCTACTGCAAAGCGGCAGAAAACCTGGGCTTCGGTTCGTTTTGTTATGATAAAAAGGTACATAATCTCTCGCAAATTCTCGAAAATATGCTACAATAGAAATGTATACATGGAGGAACAGCTGGAGCGGCCAACATACAGCGGCCTCAGCTGATTTCGCATCAACAACGTTTTGAGGAGGAGTTTATGAAAAAACTCGCACTGATTCTCTTGAGTCTCGTCATTGCAGGATCCGCATGGGCGGCTGGCGGCAAGGTCGTCGTTTACACAGCCCATGAGGAATCGATCATCAATGCGCTGGTTCCAATGTTTGAGAAGGAAACCGGAATCAAGGTCGAATATGTCAAACTGGGTTCAGGCGATGTCATCAAGCGAGCCAAGGCTGAAGCTGCCAATCCCCAGGCTGATGTCATCTGGTCTATCGGCGGCGAACAGCTGGAAGCCGAAAGCCAGATTCTCGCTCAGTATACCCCGAAAGATTGGGACAAGATCGCGTCCGTGTACAAGGTCGGAACCAACTGGCTGCCCTACACCGGCATCATGAACGTCTTCATCGTCAACACCAAGATGCTGAAACCCGAGCAGTTCCCCAAGAAATGGACTGATCTGCAGGATGCCCGCTTCAAAAAACTCATCTCCTCCGCCCGCGCTGACAAATCTGGCTCTTCCTATATGCAGCTTGCGAACGTGCTCGCCATTTATGGAGACAAGGGATGGGACATCTACAAGGGCATCATGAAAAACATGGTCATTTCCGCCTCCTCCGGCGCTGTTCCCAAGTTTGTCAATGATGGCGAACAGGCTGTCGGCATTACCCTTGAAGACAACGCGTTCCGTTACTTCGCCGGCGGCGGCCCTGTCGCCATTGTCTATCCCGAAGACGGCACAGTTGCTGCTCCTGACGGCATTGCCTTGCTCAAAGGTGCTCCCAACCTTGAAAACGCCAAAAAGTTCATCGACTGGTGCCTCTCCAAACCGGTTCAGGAGTACCTGGTTGACGCCATGGCCAGAAGACCGGTCAGAACCGACTGCAAGGATCCCAAGGGACTTCCTCCGCTCACAACCATTAAAACCGTTCCCTACGACTTCGGATGGGCCGCCAAGAACAAGAATGACTTCGTGAAGAAGTTTGTCGACATCGCGATGGATCTCAACCTGTAGTTTTTCTGAATAGGCGTCCGGCTTCCCGGAAGAGGA
>JAJTBL010000052.1 GCA_021286925.1 Spirochaetia bacterium
TTGGGGAGCTTGTTGTCCTGAGCAAAACGGACAATGCCTTCCCAGGTTCCCTGGTTGAATGACTTGTCATCAATACCGCCGACATCGGTAACAAGACCGACTTTGAACTGCGCGAAGACGGGAGCGGCTACGAGAGCGGCTACCAGAAGCACCAATACTGCTTTTTTCATGCAATATCCTCCTTTAAGGACTTTTCAAACGCCTGTTTTCGACCTTACAGATCGCCCTAGACGCATATTCAATAGTAAGACCGTTCAACCTGCCTTGTCAAGAAAAAATCATCCAAAGGCACATATCCTGCAATAAAAGAGGCTCAGCCTTCGATCTCGGACACAATGGATACACCCGCAGATGCCCCGATCCTATCAGCGCCGGCTTTGAGCATGGCGAGAGCATCCTGCAAGGTTCTGATCCCGCCTGAAGCCTTGACTTTCATGGCACTGCCGACTGTTTTTCTCATCAGCGCGATATCTTCGACGGTCGCTCCGCCGGTTCCGAAGCCAGTGCTGGTTTTTACAAAATGCGCGCCGGCTTTCATGGCTGCCTGGCAGGCTTTTACTTTTTCCTCATTGGTGAGGTAGCAGGTTTCAATGATGACCTTGACGGTTGCGTTTCCCGCAGCTTCCACCACAGCCCGAATATCGTTTTCAACGGCAGTCCAATCTCCAGCCTTGGCTTTCCCGATGTTGATGACCATATCCACTTCATGTGCACCCTGGCTGACCGCCAGCCGTGCTTCAGCCGCCTTTATTTCGCTGGCGTTCGCCCCAAGCGGGAAGCCGATAACTGTGCAAACCATAACCTCGGAACCCTGCAGTTCCTGCGAACAGAGCGGAACCCAGGCTGGGTTGACGCAAACGCTGGCAAAACGATACTTCCTGGCCTCCGCGCAGAGTTCGCGAATCTGGGTTTCAGTTCCAGTGGCTTTCAGCAGGGTATGATCGATGGTGGCGGCGATGTCCGCACGTGTCCATTTTTTCTCCATTGCTATCTCCTTTCGGTTGAGATTCGATTCCAGTTCAGATTTCAAAGCGGCGCGCAAGGAATTCCTTTCGTGTCGCTACTAATTCTTCAAGTTCATGCAGCATTCGTTCATCGGCAAGCCGTGCAATCGGAAACACATGGTTTTCGGTTTCCTCGGTGTAGCGCTGAACGAATTTGATGTCGGTGACGTAGCCCAGGCTTATCATGTTGGAAATGCGGTCCGCGCTTTTCAGGACTTTTGCGCGCAGAGAACCGTAGTCGCGGATTCGAGCCAGAAAATCGAGTTTATTTTCTATCGGCCTTTTGGTCACTTCGAGAACCAGCTTGTAGACTTCGGCCGATTCCTCATCGATAGCCAGAATACTGTCTCCCGATATGCCGGGGACATCCTCGATGAGATCATGAATAACTGATGCTTTCAGGAGAATGGAGTCGATATATCCATAGTCCATGAGGATGCCCATGGTATCAATCTGGTGCCGGAACATATTGCCGCCGTTGCGCCGCCGCATGCCGATCAGGGCTGTCGCGAGCTGAATATATGGCGCCAGGTGCATATTTTTGAGGCGAATCATGGACTCGGCATCCATAAAGCCTGATTCAGAACGGAGAGGAAGGCGTGACTGCGGCGCTTCGCTGTATTGGTTTGCTGGTTCCTGAAACTCAGGCCTTCCTTCCGGGTTCATGCAAGCTCCTCCAGATAGCGGCTGAGCTTTCGCATGCGCGCTTCCGATTCCGCCAGTTTTTCTTTTTCTTTCGCAACGATTTCCTCAGGTGCTCCGCTCACAAAGGCCTGGTTGCTGAGCTTTGCTTCGATTTTGGCGGCAAATCCCCGCTCTTTTTCCAAGTCCTTGCGCAGGGTAGCC
This sequence comes from Spirochaetia bacterium, assembly GCA_021286925.1. Lineage (GTDB taxonomy): Bacteria > Spirochaetota > Spirochaetia > Treponematales > Rectinemataceae > JAJTBL01. The sequence continues at coordinate 1,851 of JAJTBL010000052.1, forward strand.
AGCAGTTTTTCGAGGTCAATGAGCTCGCGGACATGGACAAAAACCTCAAAGCCCTTGCCGGCGAGCGCAACCGTCTTTTCAGGGCGGGCATCGGCCGACGCAAGGAAAGCAGGTTCAGGGCTGTTGACGAGCAAGGCGATGAGGCTGGCATTTCTTCGCAGAAATTCGGAAACGGGGCTATCAGCGTCGAGGCGGATATCAACCGGGATTCTGACCTCCGGCGCAATCTGGAATTCACTGCGCAATGTCCGGATCATGCCGACGAGCTGGCGCAGACTCTCAAATGAAGCCTCGAGCTGGCTATCCTGCACGCTTTCTTTTTCAAGGGGCCAGGGCTGAGCAATGAGCCGACCCTTGGCGTTTGGAAGCATCCGGTAGATTTCTTCAGTCACAAAGGGAAGGAAGGGATGCAAGAGCCGCAGTGATTTTTCGAGCATGCTGAGGAGGACCGTGGTTGCGCGATCCTTTTCATGGTTGTCACCGAACTTGGTCGAAAGTTTCGTCGCTTCGATATACCAGTCGCAGAAATCATCCCAGAAATAGGAGTAGGCGGCCTGGGCTGCGTCGTTGAATCTCCAGCTTTCGAGCGCCTGGCTGACTCGCTGTGCGGCATCCTGGAACCGGCCCGCTATCCAGCGTTCGGTGTCATTGCGCTGAATGGATGCCGGATCGAGCATTTCGCGCCCTTCAAGGTTCATCAGGATGTAGCGGGAAGCGTTCCAGACTTTGTTTGCGAATTTGGAGCCCATTTTGAAACTGTCCCGGTCCAGGAGGATGTCCTGGCCGGCCGCGCAGTTGTAGGCAAGGGTAAATTTCAGCGCGTCAGCGCCGTATTCCTTAACGATTTCCAGCGGGTCTATGCCGTTGCCCAGGCTCTTGGACATTTTTCTGCCCTGTTTGTCGCGGATGAGTCCGTGAATGTAGACTTCCTTGAAGGGGCTCTGACCGGTGAATTCCATGCCTGCCATAATCATGCGGGCTACCCAGAAGAAAATGATATCGTAGGCGGTGACGAGCGCGCTGGTTGGGTAAAATTTCTTAAGATCGGCTGTTTCACGCGGCCAGCCCAGGGTGCTGAAGGGCCAGAGCCAGCTTGAGAACCAGGTATCCAGCACATCTTCGTCCTGATAAATGTCGGAAGAGCCGCACTTTTTGCAGTAGGTCGGATCTTCGCGCTCGACCAGCACGGCGCCGCAATGGCGGCAATAGAAAACCGGAACGCGGTGACCCCACCAGAGCTGGCGCGAAATGCACCAGTCCCGGATATTTTCGAGCCAGTGTTTGTAGGTGTGCTCCCATTTGCGCGGATAAAACACCACCTCTCCATCCTGCCAGGCTTTCAGCGCTTTTTCCGCCAGCGGTTTCATTTTCACGAACCACTGCTCGGAAAGATATGGCTCGATTGAGGTATGACAGCGATAGCAGTGGCCGACAGCATGGGTAAGTTTTTCTTCAGATTTCAAAAGACCCAGGGCCTCAAGATCGGCGAGCACCAGTTTTCTGGCATCCAGCACCTTCAAACCGCGGTATTTTGCAGGCACCGTTTCAGACAGCGTGCCGTCAGGGTTCAGAATGTTGACACGAGGCAGGTTGTGGCGATTGCCCACTTCGAAGTCGTTGGGATCATGGGCTGGTGTTATCTTGACCAGGCCTGTACCGAATTCTCGGTCCACGTAGGCATCGGCGATAATGGGAATAGTCCTGTCGGTGAGGGGAAGTTTGAGCATTTTTCCAATGAGTTTCTTGTAGCGCTCATCATCCGGGTGGGCGGCGACAGCGGTATCGCCGAGGAGTGTTTCCGGCCGTGTTGTGGCGATTTCGATCCTGCCGTCCGGACATTCGGGGCAGGGACCATCGGCCAGTTCGTACCAGATGTGCCACATGGAGCCAGCTTCATCTTCGTGTTCGACTTCATCATCCGAAAGCGCGGTTCCGCAGGATGGGCACCAGTTGACCAAGTATTCGCCCTTGTAAATGAGGCCGCGCTCGTAGAGGGTAACAAAGACTTCACGGACTGCCTTGGAAAGGCCCTCATCAAGGGTGAAACGCTCGCGGCTCCAGTCCACGCTGGCTCCGATTTTGGCCAGCTGATTGTCGATGAATGCCCGATGCTCTTTGGCCACTTTCCAGGTTTCTTCAAGAAAGGCTTCCCTGCCCATCTGACGGCGGTCTTTGCCTTCTTTTCTGAGCTTGCGTTCCACCACATTCTGCGTAGCGATGCCGGCATGGTCGGTTCCCGGCACCCAGAGCGTGGGGCGGCCGGTCATCCGGCGGTAGCGGATCTGTATGTCCTGAAGACTGTTGTTGAGCGCGTGCCCCATGTGGAGTACGCCGGTTACGTTGGGAGGAGGGATTACAATCGTGAAGGATTTCTTGCCTTTCTCAGCCTTGGGCATGAAATGACCTTCATTTTTCCACATTGCATAGATTGCATCCTCAAAACTTGCAGGATCGTAGGCTTTTGCCAGCTCGATCGCCTTCATGTAACTCCTCCAGACGTACTCAAGATGTTTGGTTTATAATCATACTTGAATTTGAAGCCTGATGGAAGTGGCTGGACTCTGGATAAGCACTGTGAACTGGTGCCGGCCCATGGTGTGGAATTCAAAATTTCCTTTCGCAAACAGCCGGGAAACAGCTTTTCACACATCACAAAGTGGCCCATAATAGAGCCAGGCTGGATCAAAAGCGAAACCAGAGCTTCTGATGTATCAGCTCGCACATATCAGTTCAATTGAGGTAACAGCCATGAGTGATACGACGCCGTGGGCTTTTCTGGATGAATTTCGCGGCAGGTTTTTCAAGGGAGAATGGCCCACAATCCCCGAGCTTTTCAGGATATCGGTTCAGCGTTTTCCCGACCGTCCCTGTTTTACCGTCTACAGCCCAGAACGGCAGTCCCTGAATTATACCCAGGCCCTGCGAATGATCCAAAATACTGCGCAGTACCTTCGATCAAAAGGCATTGCAAAAGGCGACCGAGTTGCGGTTTCCGGCAAGAATTCCCCCGAATGGGCAATCGCCTATCTCGGAATTCTAGAAGCGGACGCCGTCGTTGTTCCGATTGATTATCAGCTTTCATCCAAGGAAATCGCCAACCTCGTTTCCGCGAGCGAAGCGAGAATTCTGTTTATTGATGAAGAAAAGCACACCGAGCTCGAAGCGCTCTGCACGGGGCTGGAAGAAACTATAGCCCTGTATGAGAGCCACCCTGCATACATCTATCGAATCGCAGAAAACGCGGGAGCACAGGACCAGCTGCAGAACGCGGCAGGGTCGGACAAGGCAGGGGAAGAGGACCTTGCGGCGATTCTCTTTACTTCAGGGACAACCGGAAACCCGAAAGGCGTCATGCTGACGCACCGGAACCTGGTTTCCGACTGCTTCCTCGCTCAGGCGAACCTGCACATCTATCACACCGATGTCTTTTACGCGCTTTTGCCCATCCATCATTCCTACACCATGCTGGCGGTTTTCATTGAATCCTTCTCAGTCGGCGCGGAAACAGTGTTCGGCAAAAAGATGGTGGTCAAGCAGATTCTGAAGGATTTGAAAGAAGCCCATGTCACCATGTTCCTGGGCGTGCCGCTGCTTTTCAACAAGCTCCTGAATGGAATTTTAAAAGGCATCAGAGAAAAGGGCATTGTCGTATACGGCCTTATTACGGCGATGATGTGGCTTTCCGGCTTTATTAAAAAAGTATTCAAGGTCAATCCGGGCAAAACCCTTTTCCATTCCGTACTGGACAAGGCGAGCCTCGCAAGTATCCGAATTTGCATTTCAGGCGGCGGCCCCCTGGCTCCTTCAGTGTTTAAAAAATACAACCAGCTTGGCATCGATTTTGTTCAGGGATATGGACTTACCGAAACATCACCTATTATCACCCTGAATCCGGTTGAGCACTACAAGGAGACCTCGGTTGGCAAAATCCTGCCAGGCATGGAGATGAAAATTCTTTCGCCGAATGCCGACGGTATCGGAGAGATTGCGGTGAAGGGCCCCATGGTCATGAAGGGTTATTATAAAATGCCTGAAGAAACCGCAGCGGTGTTTACCCCTGACGGCTGGTTTAAAACCGGCGACCTCGGCTACATCGATGAAGAGAATTATGTCTATTTGACGGGCCGTGCCAAGAACATGATCGTCACAGAAGGCGGAAAGAATGTGTACCCGGAGGAGATTGAAAACGCTTTCCAGCTCTATGACGAAATTGATCAGATTCTTGTCAGGGGTTATGTCGAAAACAGGTACAGCAGAGCAGAGAATATTGAGGCGCTCATCTATCCTTCTCCTGACTGGATCTCCAAACTGACCGCAGAAGCAGGCAGTCAGGCAAAGGCCTGGGATGAAGCTGAAGGAAAGCTCAAGTCCTTTGTGGAAGAGGTAAACCAGAAATTGCGGCCGTATCAGAAAATAACCCGGGTAACCATACTCCGGGAGCCGATGGAGATGACCACCACCAAAAAGGTGAAGCGGTTTGCTTCAAAGGTTGAATAAGCTTCAATCTTGAAGCGGCGAAGGTTCAAAACCCATCGCGGTAGGAAAGCGAATCGCCCGGCTGAAATTATATAAGGAAGAAAATGGAAGCCTTGTATGACGAATTGAATGCAGCTCCTCTGCCGATGCCCGCCTGCAGCATGAAAAAAAACGGGTACCATATCTGTATTATCGGCGGCGGCGGAACGGGCGGAGCGCTTGCCTATGATCTTGCGCTCAGGGGTTTTTCTGTCACCGTGCTTGAAAAAGGCGAACTGACGTCGGGCACGACGGGGCGGCACCATGGACAGCTTCATTGCGGAGCCCGCTATGCCTACGGCGACCGGAACATCGCACGGGAGTGCTTTGAAGAAAGCGTCATATTGTCGCGGATTGCGGGATCCTGCATTGAATACAATGGCGGCTTTTTTGTCGCGCTGACCGATGAAGAAGCCGATTTTGAAAAAGCTTTTATTGAAGGATGTCTCGAATCAGGCATTCCGGCCAGAAAAGTCAATAAGGAAAAAATTCTCGCAATCGAGCCGCGTCTTGGCCCTGTGAAAACCGGAGTTTTTGTGCCCGATGGGACCTTTGATGCCTTCAGGCTGCCTATGATGTTTTTTTCGGCGGCGAAGCTATTAGGCGCCAGAATTATGCCGTGGCACGAGGTTGTCGGCTTTGACATTGCCAACGGGCGAATGCAGGCTGTGATTGCGCGGGATCTGCTCGCCGGCGGGAGAGAACTGCGGATTGAAGCCGACTATGTCATCAACGCAAGCGGCGCCTGGGCAGGAAAAATCGGAGAGATGGCCGGTGCCGATATCCCTGTAACCCCGGCGCCGGGAGCCATGCTTGCCGTCAAAGGCAGGCTTGTCGACCGAGTAATCAGCAGGATGCGGCCGCCTTCCGACGGTGACATTCTTGTGCCTCAGCGGGGGCTTACCATAATCGGTTCGACTCAGCGGGTAACCGACAACCCTGACGGCATTCTCCCCACAGAAGCTGAAATCGAGTTTCTGAAGGCGAAGGCTGAAGAGATGATTCCGGGCTTTACCAATCTACCGGTGCACGCTGCCTGGGCTGCGGCGAGGCCGCTTGCCGGTTCAAGAAAGCACAAGGTTGGAAACACCGTGGAGTCAGCTGTCATCGAAGATGTGGAGGGGCGTTCCTTAAGCCGGGACTTTATGATTCTGGATCATGCTGCTAACGACTATATTGAAGGATTTGCGACTATTCTTGGCGGAAAAGCCACGGTTTTACGGGCCATGGCAGAAAAAACCGCCAATTTTATCAGTTCTGCCCTGCATATCGAAAGCGAATGCAGAACCGCTTCCTATAGTCTTCCATCCTGGCGCGAGTATTTCCGCGGGGGCCGGTCATGATGTATTCGATCCAAATCAAGACACAAGACGGAACACGGCAGTATGCGCTTGAGGCAAGTCCTGAGCGGACAATTCTGGATGCGCTGGAAATAATCCGGTCAGGCGGGGAAAAAAATTTGCACTACCGGCACTCATGCCACCATGGTTCATGCGGAACCTGCGGGGCGGTTATCAATGGAAAACCGCGATTGATGTGTCTGACCAGGCTCGGCAGTCTTGGTGCGGGAACTATTGTGCTCGAGCCGCTTTCCAAAGCTGAGACACTCGATGGCGTTGCCGTTTTTCCCGGCCGGCTTTTCGATTCGCTCCCCAACACTGATTATTTGAAAAACACAGATGGTTCCGCCGCGGCGATTGAACTTGCCGTGCCGGAAATCCGCTATCGGGATATTCCGGAGCTGGGGGCCAAACCCAAAAGGCTCGAAGATTGCATCGAATGCGGTCTTTGCACGGCAGCCTGTCCGGTCAGCAAGGATTTTATCGGTCCGGCAGCCTGCGCTCATATTCATATAGAAACGGTCAAGCATCCCGAGACTTCACAGACACTGCTTGCAAGGGCCTTTGAGCCTGACGGAGCGCCGGCCTGCGAGCGAGCTTTCGAGTGTTCGAGAATCTGCCCTCAGGGTGTAGCGCCCGGCAAGCATATTACCGCCCTGCTGATGACCAGGCAGGTGCGGGGAACTGGACACTGACAATTTTAAGCATCCATCTCAGATTCAGCTCTTCTGCGATTTTCCCGACATGGTAAGATCCCTGCCTCGAATCGCGAAAACAATGGTTCCCAGAACGCCAAAGCCAGCAGCTGTCAAAAAGTTTGCCTGCGGCGAGATGTTCCAGAGCCAGGCGCTTGATAGGGCCGCGATGGAAACAATCACATCTCGAATCAGGTAATACGCGCCGAAAGTCCGGGCTTTTGCATCATCTGGAGCCAGATCCATGATGAGCGCCTTTCTAGTCGGTTCTCCGAATTCCTTCAGGCCTCGCACAATAAAGGCCAGAACGAACATGGGGAATGAATGGGAGATCAGCAGAACCAGCGGGAATGCGGTGAAAAATCCAAAGGTGATCAGGACAAAGCGCTTTTTACCGTATTTATCGGCCATCGCAGCTACCGGGACGTAGACAAGCATGGCAACGATCATTTCGATAGTCGTCAGAACACCGAATTGAAGCGCACTAAGGTGATTGTTCTGGACAGCCCAGATAACCACAAAGGCGTAGGGGATTTGCTCCGCAAAGCGTATGAGGATATCGCTGGCAAGCAGGCTTTTCAGGTCGGGGCTGAACAATTCGGGGATTTTCTTTTTCTGTTTCATTGATTCGCGCTTTTCACCGGC
>JAJTBL010000053.1 GCA_021286925.1 Spirochaetia bacterium
TTATTCCCTGTGCCGAGCAGGTTATTCTGGTAAAGACAGGCTCTGACGCGACGAGCCTCGCGGTGCGCATTGCGCGCGGATATACAGACCGAAAATATGTTTTGCGCTGCGGGTATCACGGCTGGCATGACTGGTGTGTGGAAGTGCATGGCGGCGTGCCGGAGGAAATTACCAATCTGACTGTCGAGTTCGAATATGGCAGTCTTGAATCGCTTGAAAATGCCTTGAAAGCGCATGAGGGCGAAGTAGCCTGCATTATCGTTACGCCTGTCGGGCATCCCCTCGCGAAGCCGGTCATGGCGCCGCCCGCAGGGTATCTGGAAGGTGTCAGAAAACTGGCGGACCGCTACGGTGCGGTTCTGATTTTCGATGAAATCAGGACAGGCTTCAGAGCCGCTTTGGGCGGGGCGCAGGAACGCTACGGTGTTACACCGGATCTCGGCACCTTTGGAAAAGCGCTCGCGAACGGCTATCCTATCAGCGCGGTGGCTGGCAAGCGCGAAATCATGAAAGTGGCGGAGCAGAAGGTCTTTGTTTCGTCTACATTCTTCCCCAACAGTCTTGAGATGGTCGCCGCCATGAAATGCCTCGATATCCTGGAGCGGGAGAAGGTTCCCGATTCAATCTGGCAGAGAGGCACTGTTTTCCTTGAGAAGCTGAGAAAAATCGCGGAAAATTCAGGCTTGCCGCTGACTGTGTCCGGAATTCCTCCAATGCCCTTCCTTTCATTCGATAAATCGGAAAAGGACGGGGAGAAAACCTACAAGGCTCGGCGTGAGTATTTCTATACACAGACCATTAGACGCGGACTTTTCATTCAGCCGTATCATCACTGGTATATCGCGCACCGGCATACCGACCAGGACCTCGATTACGCGTTAGGCGCTATCAGTGAGGCTCTGGAGCTGACCGCCAAGAAATTTCCAATCGGGAGGTAGAAGATGGCGAAGATGGTTATAACCTGCGCCTGCACAGGCGCTGAAACGACAAAGGCTCAGAATCCGGCGCTTCCTGTGACTCCCGAAGAAATCGCCGAGGCGGCGTATGAAGCCTGGCGGGCAGGCGCTGCGATTCTACACCTGCATGTCAGGGATGAGAACGGCAAGCCGACACAAAGCCCGGCAGTCTTTAAAAAAGCTATCGATCTTATCCGCGCCAAATGCGATATCATCGTTGAAATTACCACAGGCGGAGCAGTGGGCGACACCGCGGAAGAGCGTCTCAGACCGATCATGGAGCTGGAACCTGAAATGGCGAGCCTCGATTGCGGAACCGTGAATTTCGGCAACGATTATATCGTCAACACGCTGCCCGTCATGCGGAAATTCGCTGAGGAATTCAAAAGGCATCGAGTTCAGCCAACGCTGGAATGTTTTGACCTGGGACATGTATACGCTTCGCAGATGCTCATCAATGAAGGATTGCTGGAGCCGCCCTATCATTACGGCCTTGTCCTGAATGTGCCTGGTGCGGTGCCTTATTCGGCGGATAATCTGGAAGTGTTCAAACGGGCTTTGCCGGCGGGCGCTCATTTTACCGTCATGGGCATCGGCCGTGCCTCACTGCCAGCGCAGTACGGCGCTATTGCCACAGACGGCTGGATCAGAGTCGGCTTTGAAGACAATGTGTATTATTCCAAAGGTGTGCTGGCCAAATCCAATGCCGAGCTCGTCGAACGGGCTGTCAGAATTGCACGCGAAGCTCAGTTCGAAATCGCTTCCAGTGACGATGTGCGAAAGATGTTCAACCTGAAAGGATAATATCATGCATGAATACCCCTCATACGATTACAGGCGGATTCCGCTATTTAAAAATGTCAGCGCCGAGGAATGGAATGACTGGCATTGGCAGATGCGCCATAATATTCGTGATGTTGAGACGCTGGCCCAGGTAATTCCGCTGACCGAAAAAGACAAATCCGATATTTCGGAAGTCCTGAAAATATTCAGGATGGCAATCACACCGTATTATGCGTCGCTGATTGATCCATCCAATCCAGTTTGTCCGGTGCGGCTTCAGGCGGTTCCTCGTTTGCCGGAGACGAGGATTGATGCTTCTGATCAGGATGACCCCTTGCATGAAGATGTGGACTCACCTGTCCCCGGCTTGACTCATCGATATCCGGATCGGGTGCTTTTGCTGGTGACCAATTTGTGTTCCATGAATTGCCGCCATTGCACGCGGCGAAGACTGGTGGGTTTTGAAGATGTCCACATGTCTGATGAACACATCGACGCCGCCATCGATTATATCAGCAAAACGGAAATTATCCGGGATGTCCTCATTTCGGGCGGTGACCCTTTTACGCTTTCCACCGAGCGGCTTGAAAAAATCATTTCCAGATTACGCGCGATTCCTCATGTCGAAATCATCAGGATTGGAACGCGGACCCCGGTTGTCATGCCCATGCGCATCGATGATCAGCTCGTCAACATGCTGAAAAAATATCACCCCATCTATGTGAATACGCACTTCAATCATCCGAAGGAAATTACTGCTGAGGCGAAGGCTGCTTGCGAAAAGCTGGCCAATGCCGGCATTCCGCTGGGAAACCAGAGCGTTCTGCTTCGCGATGTCAACGACTGCCCTGTTTTAATGAAAAAGCTGGTGCAGAAATTGCTGACCATTCGGGTTAAGCCGTACTACATTTATCAGTGCGACATGTCCCGCGGCATCTCACATTTCAGGACAACGGTTTCCAAGGGCATTGAGATTATCGAGAACCTCAGGGGACATACAACCGGCATGGCGGTGCCAACCTTTGTCATCGACGCGCCGGGCGGCGGCGGAAAAATCCCTGTCATGCCTGACTATCTGATTACTTCGAACGAAAAGCGGGTCATTCTCCGCAATTACGAAGGCGTCATCACGACGTATGACGAGCCGCATTTCTATGAAGAAGACTGCGGTCAGTGCCGCATTTGCTTTGACGAACCATGGCTGAAGCCAACCTGCGGCGTCGCGAGACTGCTCGATGGTCAGGAGAAAGTCCTCGAACCGAAAAATCTTGCCCGCGTGGCGCGCTCGCATCATCATGACGACGTCTAGAGGCTGAAGATGCTCCCCGGAGCCCGGCTTTTCATCGATAGTGTCAATCTCGTAACCGGTCCCGGGGCAGCTTCGGGAAAAACCACCTTTACGCGGAACGCGATTGCGGCTGTCCATGGCCAAAACCGTTCTGTCGCGGTGCTTGCGGTAGGGCTGGAAGGCGACCGCGCCGCGGGAGTAGGGGCGGGAGCCTTGCCGGGTATCGCAACTGGGAGTTCTGCGGGATTTTCTGCTCGCGGTTTTGCGGGTGCCGGCTCCATAAAAAACACGCTCCCCGCTGCCTCAAAATTTTTATTCCAGCCTGGGGATGTGTTTATGACCACAAGCGCCTATCTTGAGGCGGCTGACTGTCAGCCTGAAATTCTTGATGTGCTGCCGGGATCAAGCGCTTTGGGCAGGCTAGCTCTGGCGCGGGCAAGGCGCAGCGGTTCAGCAGCGCTGGTCGGAACTGAACACAATGAATATCTTGCGCTCGCGGTCAGCCGAATACTTGAAAACCAGTGGGCTTCGACAATTTTTATCGATGGGGCGCTGAATCGCATAACGCAAGCGGCATCAGTTGGCAATGCTCAGCTGTTTTATTGCGCGCGCGTTTCGCGAAGTGAATGCAAAAGCCTCATTGACAAGATGAGGTACCTTCTGGAGCTGCTATCCCTGCCTTTGTATCGGTCTGATACTGATAGAGGCGAAGATAAGGCGGTGTTTATTGACGGCGCACTCACAGATTCTGTTGCCGATCGCTTGTGCAATATCGATGGAATAGTGGTTGTCCGCGATTTTTCAAGAATCTTTCTTGACCCGCAGGCTTTCAGGCGGTTCGGGGGAAGTGCCAAAATCTGTGTACGGAACAGGGTCCAATTTGGCGGTTTTTCAATTATTCTCCGTTCGATATCAAAGGATGAATTTGAAAAGCTGGCGGGATCTGAGCTGACAGAGAAGATTGTCTCATGGAATACTTGGGAAGGTGGGGAAAATCAAAATGCTGAAGCCTGAGAAATCGGTGTCCCCGGCGAACGAAGCGAGTTCTGCGTGGACTTTCGCGGATATGGATGCCGTGTGGAAAGAATTCAAACCGCTGACACCCTATGGCAAGGATTATGCCTATTCCAGAGCGATTCACACGGATCTTTCGGTGCTCGCTGAAATCTACAATGATACTGAGCAGATGGCGAAATTTCATGAATCGCGCGCAAAGACAAGCAGTGAGCAGGAAAAGCTTACCTGGCATCTTTCGAGGATTCCGCGTCTCCCAGCCTCGCTGGACGATTCGCTCGACATTTTTCTGATTAAGAAATTCCTTTCCAATTACCGCGCGTTGGGTGAATCGCTTGATGAATCAAGCCGCCAAAGATTTGGCTTTGTATTTTATTCTGATGCATTGCTCGAGGAATTGAACAAAGGAGGCTCCGACAGTGAAACATTTTTCATTGCTTCCTCCTACGATTCGGAACTGGAGGCGGTAAGGATCGGCATCAAGGAAATTTCAGAAAAGCTGGCGCTGAATAGAAAAGAAAATGAAGAGCGCATAACGCGAATCTGGGGTGTTGATTTTAAAAATCGGGAATTTCTCACTGTCCCTGCGGACCTCGCCATGAAAATCAGCGCTCAGGCAGGGCAGGCTGGCTACCCTGCCATTGCGGTTGAATCCTTTGATGACAGCTACTGCCTCATCCGGCCGCTTCCAGATGAAGCCGCGCTTGAACTCCAGCGGCAGTATGCGATGCTTCGCGAAAAAGAGGCCATTCGCGAACGAGCGGTTCTGCAAAGGCTTTTTGAAAAGGTCGGCGCGGAACTTGACAATTTCGGTATCTATGCAAAGGTAGTCGAAAGGCTTGATCTTGCCCGTGCCCGATATCTTCTCAAAAAGAAATACGGACTGCAAAAACCTGATTTTGCTGCTCCGATTATGGATATAGGCGAAGGCAGATTTATTCCGCTGGAAAAAGAGTGTATTGCAGGGGGCAGGACGTATACACCGCTGACTATGCGCTCTGAAAAACCGGCGGTGGTGCTGTTTGGTTCCAACATGGGCGGCAAAACCATTGTTCTGCGGACTGTGCTTTTTCTTCAGTTGATGGCGCAGACAGGATTGGGCGTCCCTGCTGAAGTATTCAAAACCAGGATTTATACTTCAATTCGATATGTCGGAGACAACGGACAGGATCTGCACAAGGGGCTTTCCGGTTTCGGCATGGAAATTCATGCGTTGACCGATATCATTGAAACTGCAAGGCGCGGCTCATGTCTGTGCGCTTTTGACGAGTTTGCACATTCAACTAGTTCTGACGAAGCGGAAGCCCTGCTTTCTGCTGTGGTTGCATGGTTTGCACGGAATTCTGAAAACAGGGTTCTGTTCGCGACCCATTTCAGGCAGATAGTAAGGATCGATGGGGCTGAATATTATACGATGGCTGGACTCGATATCGAGCGCGCAGAAAAAATAGTTCGCGATTCTCTCGGTACGGATTCTGCAGGAAAAGAAAAAAATCTCATTGAGCGAATTCGGATGATCAACGAAATGATGCGGTATGTGGTCTGTCCCGAAAGATCCAGAGAACAATCCGCAGAGACGCCATCGCGGGAGTCTGAGCGCGGAAATAGTTCGGATGCGCTCGCTGTCGCTTCATTGCTCGGGCTGGAGCCTGAAATAATTCAGTTGGCAACAAAAATTCTGCAAGAGAAACACGCATAGGAAGGACGTATGAAAGAGAAACTGGGTTTATCCAAGGAAAAAATCGCGGAGGCGAGGGAACGCGCTATCGCAATCTGCGCGCCGGTTCTTGATTTCATTCATGAACATACCAGCGTGACCGTTGAGCGGGCAACGCTCAGACTGCTCGGCGCGGACGGTGCGGATGCCGATGGCGTGCCGGTTCCGAATCTGGTTGTCGATTCGCTCAGGCAAAATCTGTCTGAAGGGGCGGCTCTGCGTTATGCGAACGCCTTGGTCGTGAAAGGGATGACGCCGCAGGAGCTGAATTCAGCCATTACTGCAGGGCTTGATATTTCCAAGATTCCGCTTGGCGATAAAACCGCAGCGCGCGCCAAGGCGGGACAGCTGGCACAAGCCTATCTTGACAGAATTAGAAATAATCGCGGTCATCGCGAAAAAAAACTTGCTGAATTTGCCGGCAAAAACAACAGCCCGCTTCTGTATCTCATCGTCGCGACTGGCAACATTTTTGAAGACGTCAAACAGGCTCAGGCAGCGGTGCTCAACGGCGCCGATGTTATTGCAGTCATCAGGACAACGGCGCAGAGCCTCCTCGATTATGTACCCTACGGCGCGACAACTGAGGGCTTTGGCGGAACCTACGCCACGCAGGAAAATTTCCGGATCATGCGCCAGGCGCTGGACGAAGTCGGCGAACGTGAAAAGCGATACATCTATCTCACGAATTATGCTTCGGGGCTGTGCATGCCGGAAATCGCCGCGATGGGCGCACTTGAGCGGCTGGATATGATGCTCAATGATTCGATGTACGGCATTCTATTCCGCGACATCAATATGTACCGCACCTTTGTAGATCAGAAATTCAGCAGGATGATCAACGCCTACGCGGGGATCATCATCAATACCGGTGAGGACAATTATCTGACAACCTCCGATGCCTATGAAAAGGCATATACCGTGCTTGCTTCGCAATTTTTGAATGAGCGATTTGCGTACGCGGCTGGATTGCAGGCTTGGCAGATGGGCCTTGGACATGCCTTTGAAATGGATCCCTCGATTCCGAATGGTTTTTTGTATGAATTTGCTCAGGCGCAGATGGCACGGGAGATTTTCCCCGAGCATCCACTCAAATACATGCCGCCGACCAAGCATATGTCCGGTGATATTTTCAAAGGCATCGTCATGGACAATATGTTCAATTTCGTTTCCAAGGCAACCGGTCAGGGCATCCATCTGCTCGGCATGCTGACAGAAGCTATCCACACGCCTTTCATGATGGATCGATACCTTGCGGTGGACACAGCCCGCTATGTGATGAATAACATGGCTTCATTCGGTGATGATATCGAATTCAAAAAAGATGGCATCATGGTTCGCCATGCGCATGAGGTTCTCGACAAAACCTTGGAATTTTTGCGGGAGGTTGAAAAAACAGGACTGATGGACGCCATTGAGCAAGGCCTTTTTGCCGAAGTAAAACGGCCGAAGGACGGCGGAAAGGGGCTGGAAGGCCTTCTTGCAAAATCTCCGGAATATTTCAATCCGGTGGAATCACTTCTCGAAGAAGAACTGGGCATTCTATAAAAGGGAGGAATGGATATGGCGCATATTGTCAGGCCTTATGGCGATACTCTTGATGATGGAAAAGTCCAGCTTTCATTTACCCTGCCAGTCCCTCACGGTCTCAAGGCGCAGGAAGCAGCGCGCATCATGGTGCTTGGCTGGGGTTTTTCTGATTGTGAAATAGTCCATTCTGCCCGTATTTCGGATAACTTCACGTTTTTTGTCGCCTACGCAAAAACAGAGCGGGGTGTCGATTATGACGCGGTGGAAGCTGATCGAAATGAAGAAGAAAAATCCATGTCGATGGATGAGGTTAACGAGTTTATCCGCGCCCGCATCGGAAGAAAGGTCGTGGTCGTCGGTGCCTGCACCGGCTTTGACGCGCACACAGTCGGCATCGACGCGATCATGAACATGAAGGGCTACAATCATCATTACGGACTGGAACGATATTCGATGATGGAGGCGCATAACCTGGGCGCTCAGGTTCCCAACGAACGCTTGCTGGAATACGCGGTCAAGGTCAATGCCGACGCAATTCTTGTTTCGCAGGTTGTGACACAAAAAGATACCCATATTCACAATCTGACAAATTTAATCGAATTACTTGAAGCCGAAGGGCTTCGTTCGAAGTTTATCTGCATCGTAGGAGGGCCGAGAATTTCCAATAAACTGGCGGTTCAGCTTGGCTATGATGCCGGGTTCGGAAGGGGCACCTATGCAGATGACGTCGCGACTTTTATCGTTAAAAAATTGGCTGAGCGAATGGAGCGGTAGCGAATGTAAATGTCACGTTTGGCAGGCACGCTGTCATGCTCGGAAATGCAGCAAAGATAGCAGGAATGGGGCTTGATTGGCTGGAAGATTGGTTCCAGGTTTGATACAGTCAAATAAAGAAGGCTGGTTTTTGCCCTGATGCAAGAGCCGTCAGGGCCTTTATGATACATCCGGAGGTGTGATTGATGATAGCGAAACCAATGATTTCCTCGCAGAAAGCTGCGGAATTGGTAGAGGACGGGATGGTAGTCCATGTGGGCGGATTTTTAGGGTGTGGTTCGCCTGAGCGTATCATCCAGGCGCTTCTTGAGCGAGGCGCAAAAAATCTTACCTTGGTTTGCAATGATACTGCGGTGTATGATCCCAAGACCGGCAGAAAGAATGGAGTTGCTCCGCTCGTTCTGGCAAAGGCTTTTTCACGGGTCATTGTTTCGCATATCGGCACTAATCCGGAAACACAGCGGCAGATGAACGCCGGAGAGATGACAGTCGATCTGGTGCCGCAGGGAACATTGGCTGAACGCATTCGCGCGGCCGGTTGCGGCTTGGGCGGTTTTCTGACACCGACCGGTGTCGGTACCGAGGTTGAAAACGGCAAGCAGAAATTCGAAATGAATGGCAGAACCTATCTGCTCGAACTGCCGCTCAAAGGCAATATTGCCCTGCTCAAAGCCAGAAAAGCTGATAAAGCTGGCAATCTTGTGTATTCCAAGACCGCGAGGAATTTCAATCCGCTGATGGCAATGGCCTGCGATATCGTTATCGTGGAAGCCGAGGAAATCGTCGAAATTGGATCTCTGGACCCCGATCAGATTCACACACCGTCGATATTCGTCGATTACATCGTGCAGGCATGAGGGGG